>JABLXV010000025.1 GCA_013177895.1 Brevinematales bacterium
CTTTATGATGAATCTCGTTCAGTTCGTCACGGGTAAACTCCGGCGAATGGTAGCCCTTATCGGCGGAACGGTCGATCCAGTAGAACCAGTCCGGGTGTTCCTTGATAAAGTCGGAGTCGCGGGCGGCGGTGCGCGGTACGAAGTCGAGCATGACGCGGAGTCCCATCATATGCGCCGCTTCCACAAACGCGCGGAATTCCACATCCACACCGTACTCGTCCACCAACGGGTCGTGGAACATCTCGTCGATCTTGAAATTATTCCGCATCCCGTAGGGGGAACCCAGTTCGCCCTTTTTATAGGCGGTTCCGGTCTGGCTTACCGGAAGGAGATAGACCGTATCGAAGCCGAGGGATTTGATATAGGGCAGAAGCGCGATAGACTTCAGGAACGTGCCGGTCTCTTTCATACCCTGCCCGTTGAGGGTGATATGCTTCTTGGAGCCGCCGAGTACGCCGTCCTGATCGTGGTCGAACGCGGTGAAGTTACGGACATAGATTCCGTAGATATTCGTCCCGCTGAGCCAGTCGCCCGGCATACGCTTGATACCGTTCTCGATAATTTTTTTATTTTCCAGCCGGAGTCCCGCATTCCGTGAAACCGATTTGCGGTAATCGATATCCGCCTTCCCCTGTTTATCGATTACCTTGAACTGCGCGGAAAGATAGGCGCACGGTTCGACCCGTACAAACATGCCCTTCTTTTCCAATACCTTCACATCTTTCGAGGTAACCCAAAGTTCGGGTATCCAGTAATTCAGATCCTCCCGCTCTTTCGACGTAACCGCGTCATAAATAAGCCGGAACGAACTCGACATATTTTTCTCCTATTGCCGCTTTGGAAATATTTTTATTTTAGCGTTTTGTCAAGCGATTCAAATATCATTCGTTAGCCTTAGCCTCGAACTTTTTCCCCTCTTTATCGGGATCCATGAAATAAAGCCCGATATTTACAATCAGGAGCGTCAGCCCGAAAATCCCGATGATATCATACAGGAAGTCCGGTATCATTTCCATCCAATCCGGCTGAAAATCGTTCAGGATAAACACGGCCGTCTTCCATCCGCCAAAGCCGAGAGCGCCGAGGAAACCGATAAAGCTCAATACCCATGCCCATCCCTTGAGCTTCAGCAGGTATCCGCCCGCGAGTACGGTATAGACCGCCGCTGCGAGTTTCAGGCCAAGCTCCATGCTGATGGGTTCTATGCCGAGCGTTAGAAACGTAAATAATAGGGAAAACAGGTAGAAGTACGCGGCGGTTATCATCAGCCACGCGAGTACGATCGCGCTGAAGGGTACCTGCCCCAGGAATGTCTTGCATTTCGAGCAGAATTTACGTCCCTTAGGGTTTTCAGCGTCGCATTTCGGACAAATAACCATCGGTGCCTCCCTGTCCTATTATTTTATAGGAGAGCGCCTTTTTACACAAATTTTCGTTCAGTTCACGAGCGCGGATAGAGTTAGGGAGGTACTGAAACGGAGTTCCGGGTGAATGATCGCGGATACCGTCCACCTCAGCGCGAACCAGTCGATCCGTGTTTCGCCTGTTATCGACAAGTCTGCGAACTCCGCAAACCCGCTCGCCAGCCTTGTAGAAAGCGCTCCGATTTCAAGGGTAATCCCGAGCGTTCGCGACGGCTCCCAGAGGAAATACGCCCGCGCGAGCAGGGTTTCGTTCAGTAAGGCATATGCCAGACCGGCCGGGATACGCCCCGCGATATCGGAGGAAAATACATCCGACGGGAGACGCGGCGACTGCGACGGGAGCATCAGCGCAAGCGCGAGCCCGAACCCGTCCCCGGTGTACGCGCTCAGGGGAAAAAAGATGTCCCCCGACGCGTCGAACAGCATCGGAAATACCGCGCCGCCGGATGCGAATTCCGCCCGGACGGAGAATTCCGCGCGCAGGGAAATCCCGATATATTTATCCCATCCCATCTCCCACCCCGCGGCAACTTCGCCGAACGGCGCGCCGTTCATCCGGTACGCCCCCCCGACAGTAAAATCGGCGGTCATCCACGGCGACAAACGCGCGACCGTGAACAACGTAGCATTATAAAGGCCGTCCCACACGAGGAGCGCCGGGTCGCAGGATAAGGATACGGTACGGTAACCGGCGTGCATCCAATCCGCATGGGCGGACGCCCCAAGCGTCCACGTAAAACTATCGGGGAGATCAATCCAGCTTGCCCATTCGAAGCCGGAGAAACCGATGCTGACGAAGTGCTCCCAGTATAAATCCGCCAGCATATCCGACAGGAACCCGTAGGCCTCGAACCCGGTTCCCGCCGGGAAAACGATGCGCCCCGGATAGGATACATATCCGCCCATGAGGGTAAACCCGTAGCGCGCGCGGAAGTAATCCGCATCGGGTAACGGGGATTTCGCCCATGTGAATGGATAAAGGAGGAACAATAAAAGTACCGATAACGGTAGCTTAACTCGCATGATAATTCCTGTAATGAATAATCGCCGATAGGATTTTACATGATTCCGCGGATTTTTTCAATCAATTGGTTCATGGAAAACGGTTTTTGGATATATTCTTCCTCGCTGAACTTGAAACCCTGTATATCCAGGAGGTTTCCGGTGTACCCGGACATAAAAAGCGCCTTCAGGCCGGGATTTGTCAATTTGAGGAGGTTGTGCAAATCCTGCCCGTTCATATCGGGCATCACCACATCGGTCAGGAGGAGATCGATTTTCCGGCCGGAATTGTAGAACAATTCCTTTGCGCTGACGGGACCGGCCGCGCTGATCACATGATACCCGCATTTTTTCAGGATGGTCTCGGTGAGCGAACGCACCGCGGTATCGTCCTCGACCAGCAGGATAGTTTTTTCACCGGCGTCTGCGGCGGAAAGACTTTCGACGGACTGTCCGTTTTTTTTACCCGTACTCTCATCCTTACCGGTTTTGGGAAAATGGATTTCAAACTCGGTTCCATCGCCTGTCCGGCTGCGTACTTTAATATACCCCTGATGCTGGCGGATAATCCCGTACACGGTCGCGAGTCCCAAACCGGTGCCCATCTCGTTCTTGGTGGTAAAAAACGGCTCGAAGATATGCGGCAGGTCTTCGTTATCGATCCCTATCCCGTTGTCCGAAATCCTCATTACCGCATAATCCCCCGGATGCATAGTTTCACTTTCGATATTTCTAGCCGCGGTAACAATATCGTTGTATGTTTCGATTTTCAGGTATCCACCCTTGGGCATTGCATCCTGTGCATTGATGCATAGATTGAGGAGAATCTGCTCGATCTGCGATACGTCGGCCTCGATACTCCATAACTCAGGATACGGCTCGAACTTCATCTGAATATCCTCGCGGATGGTCCGGCGGAGGATATTGAAAAACTTGGATATAATATCGTTCATATTGACCGTCTTAAGGATCAGCATCTGCTTGCGTCCGAACGCCAGAAGCTGGCGGGTCAGATTTTTCGCCCGTATCGCAGCCTCGTATAATTCCTCCACCGATTCGTACACCGAAGTCCCCGGCTCGAGGTCGAATTTTAATATCATATCCGCGTACCCGATAATCGGGGTCAGCATATTATTAAAATCGTGCGCGATTCCCCCGGCAAGCCGCCCGATCGTCTCCATCTTCTGCGCCTGACGAAGCTGTTCCTCTATTTTAACACGTTCCGCTTCCATCTGGAGTCTTTCGATTTCCGACGATATTCTCGCGGCAAACAGTGAGGCGAATTTCTCGATTAATGAAACATCCGTCAGTGGTTTTTCGCTCATCACGGATAACATCCCAAGCCGCCGCCCCTTACTGCTGTAAAGCGGCATCCCCCCGTATCCTTCGATTCCAAAATTCTTCAGAAGCGGCGCGGATGGGAACAAATCCCTCACCCCGCTCTGAAATACACAGAATTTTTCCCCTGATAAATTTTCGCAGGGAGTACCCGTTAATTCATATTCGATATTCCCGACAATCTTATCCTGATGACATAACGCGATAGTCTTAGCGCGGTCTTTTTGGGATTCATCCAGCATACAAATCATCACATAATCCAGCTCGAATGTTTTAGCGAATCCCAGCGCCATCGCTTGAAAAAACTCCTGCCCGGTTAACGCGGAAGACTGAATCAACTGTTCCAGCCCATTTTCTATTCGTGTGGAATCCGAAATATCCTGAACGGATAATACCACCCGGTCGACTTCCCCCTCGGAATTCATCACCGGTGCGCCGTTTATCGAGACGTATTTTTTTATACCCGAATCAAAATCCAGCAGATACGTCATATTCCTGATAGGTTTTTTTGTCTTTATTACAAGCTCGTTGGGCATCTCTTCATCGGGAACCGCTCTCCCGTCCGTGTAAGAAATACGAAGCACCGGACATGTTTGCGGCATTTTCCGTTCACCGTTCGGTGTTATCCCGGACATTAATTTGACGGTTTGATTGATAAATTCGACCTTATGATTTTTATTGAGAACTATAAGACCAACAGGGCTGATCTCGACAATCTGATTAAAGAGGTCGCGTTCGTTCTCCAGGGTAACCTCAAAACTCTTTCGCGCGGTTATATCCCGATACACTGCCGCGAAGAAACCCCTCTCGGGGCTATAGACCGATATCTCGAAATACCTATCCAGAATTGAATCGTAATGCTCGAATCTGACCGTTTTACCGGTTTCTCCGATGTCAGTGAATTTCCTTATCATCGATTTTTCTGTCTCGGGAAACAACTCCCTGCACGTCTTTCCGATGATATTTTTATTCCGCAGGCCCATCATCTCCAAGTAGGCGGGATTAGCTTCAAGGAACTCGTAGTCTACCGGTTCCCCTTTTTTATTTTTTATAACCTTATGATAAGCGAAGCCGCTTAACATGGCGTCGAAAAGGGATTGGTACTTCTGCTCGCTTTCCGCCAACCGCCGTTCGATACCCTTCTGCATGCCAATTCCCCGGCAGAATACGATTACCGCCGATTGCCCGAGATAATCGATCGAACTTCCGAATACCTCGACATCGAAAACTTCACCGTCTACCGTGAGGAATTTCTCCTCGATAAAAGGCACCTCGCCGTGCTGCGAATTAATGTACTCGACCCGTTTTACCACCGGTTGACGATAATCGGGATGGACGAATTCGAATATATCCCTTCCCTTCATTTCATCGAAATTTTTCGCGCGGAAGAGCAATAATCCGGCCTTATTGACATAAATGAATTTACGGTCGATATGAATGCAGACGCCGATAGGGATTTGATCGGCCATCTCCCTAAAATCTTCTTCCCGCGCTTTTGAGGTATCCAGACGGGACGGGTAAAACGATGCATTAAAGCAAAGAATGAGGATAAATCCGCCCGCCGCATTATCGTCCTTCAAAGGGATAGCTACCATCATCTGACGGGAGCGGAAACCCTCCGGGGTCCCGATAAAGAATTCCCCGCTTCGGCCATGTTTATCGGCGAATATGGTATCGATAAATTCCGAGAAACTCTTCCGGGCATCCTGTTCCGCGGGAATATAACCGGTAATATCTTTCCCGGTAACTCCCGACTCTCCCGCCCCGATTAATTCATTAAACAGTGAGGATGTATGAATAATATATTTATCAGCCCCGATAACGACATATGACATATTTTCCAGAAGATTATTTACATAAAAAGAGTTAGCAGAATTATTATTAATAACAATACCTTTGTTATTTCTTTTCATTAACACCCCAGTTAACAACATTATAATAATAAGTGAGAAAATATTCAAGAGAATAATAAAAAAATATTATTGCTTGTTATAGCTTGCTTTTTTTCAGCTAAATGTATATATTTATACAAATAAAAATACGTATGAGGAAAAAATGTCGAATTTGGAAAATTTTGCAAAGTTAGGTCTTTCTGAAAGCTCAATCGAGGCGTTGGTACACAAGGGGTTTGAAGAACCCACTGCCATTCAGGAACAGGTAATCCCTATTCTGTTAAAAGGTGAGAAAGATGTAGTAGGCCAGGCTCAGACCGGTACGGGAAAAACCGCCGCGTTCGGACTGCCTATTCTTGAACGGATAGAACCCGGGAAAGGTTATGTTCAGGCGATAATACTGTGCCCCACCCGTGAACTCGCGATACAGGTCGCCGAGGAAATCAATTCGCTCCGCGGTAAAAAGAATATCCACATCCTGCCGGTCTATGGCGGTTCGTCCATCGAACAGCAGCTCCGGCGCCTGAAGTCGGGTGTGGACATTGTCGTCGGGACGCCCGGCCGTGTTATCGACCATATCAACCGCAGAAGTCTCGACCTCTCCCATGTATCGTTTATGGTACTGGACGAAGCGGACGAAATGCTCAATATGGGATTTATCGAAGATACGGAAAAAATTATCTCGCATACCAGTAAAGACCGCAGGATACTGCTCTTCTCCGCTACTATGCCCGACGCCATTCTCGGCCTCGCGCGGCGGCATATGCGCGATTACGATTTTATCCGTATCCAGAAGCAGCAGCTTACGGTCGCTACGACGGATCAGATTTATTTCGAGGTATCCGAGGGGGATAAATTCGAAGCGCTCTGCCGTATCATGGATGTGGAAAAGGAGTTCTACGGCCTCGTTTTCTGCCGGACCAAGGTGGATGTCGACGATGTGACCAGTAGGCTGATCGACCGCGGCTATGACGCGGACGCTATACACGGCGACCTTTCACAGTTCCAGCGCGAACGCATCATGGAGAAATTCAAAGCTCAGCGCCTGAATATACTGGTTGCCACCGATGTCGCGGCTCGCGGTATCGACGTCAATAATCTGACGCATGTTATCAACTATTCCCTCCCGCAGGATCCGGAGTCGTATGTCCACCGTATCGGCCGAACAGGCCGCGCCGGCAGGGAAGGTACGGCGGTAACATTTGTTACCCCCGACGAATACCGGAAACTCCTGTTTATCCAGCGCGTCGCCCGTGCGGATATCCGTAAGGAAGACCTGCCGGGTGTAGACGAAGTTATCATGCAGAAACGGCTTCGTATCAAGGACGATATCGCCGAACTGATTGAAAGCCCGGAAATCGAGGCCTACCGTTCGTTCGCGCATGAACTGATTGATTGGGCGGATCCCGAGACGATTATCGCATCCGTGCTGCGTTACGCGTTCCAGGACGAGCTCGACCCGTCAAACTACAGCGAAATCCGTAAAGTATCTATCGATAAAAAGGGTAAAGCCCGTCTCTTCGTCGCGCTCGGGCGGAATAAGGGTATGACACCCAAGAAAGTTGTCGACTTTATCGAGACCGAGACGTCAGTCCGGGGCAACCGTATCCGGGACGTCCGCGTCATGGAAGAATTCTCGTTTATTACGGTCTCCTTCGAGGATGCCGAGATCATTCTCAATGTTTTCCGGGAGAAAAATCACGGTCAACGCCCGATGGTCGAGAAGGCTAAAGAAGGCAAGCGGGACGGCGGTGGCGGCGGCCGGGATGGCGGTAAACGTGACAATTACCGTGACGGTAAACGTAAAAAAGACGGAAGATATTAGAAGTCTAAATATCTGAAAACCGAAAACCATTTTGCATATTCATTGCTATTATTTATAATTTGCCGTATTGCGGGGTGAATATCTGTAAGGACAAGTTATGAAGAAGATGAATTGTTGGGAGCAACAGAAATGCGGCAGAGAACCGGGCGGGGCGAAGGCGGATGAAATAGGTGTTTGTCCCGCGGCCGTAGAGACAAGGATTCACGGCATGAACAGCGGAAATAACGGCGGGCGCGCCTGCTGGGCGGTTACCGGGACTTTCTGCGGCGGCGCGGTTCAGGGAACATTCGCCCAGAAGATATTCAACTGTATGGAATGTGAATTCTACAAGACGGTAGTCGCCGAAGAAGCCGCGGAATTCATGCCATCGAAACAGATAATATCTATTCTTAGGAATATGTAAACTAAAGTATTTCTCCTGAAGTAAGTAAAATCATCTTAATATTTCTGTCTGGCTACTTATTCCGGTTTATTATTATATTTGCATGGTATAATTTCATTATTTAAAAAAAATAATACTGAACATTTCTTGAAATATTTCTAATATAATGCTACAGTATCTATAGGATATAGAATTTGGCGGGGTGAATATTTTCTGGGGTATATCTATGGCAAAGATGAATTGTTGGGAATTTAAGAAGTGCGGACGCGAACCCGGCGGCGCAAAGACCGCGGAACTCGGGGTCTGCCCCGCGGCGGAGGAATCCAGGGTTAATATGCTGAACGGCGGCATTAACGGGGGACGTTCCTGTTGGGCGGTTACCGGCACGCTCTGCGGCGGAAAAATCCAGGGAACCTTCGCGCAGAAGATTTTCAACTGCATGGACTGTGAGTTCTATAAAACAGTCCTTTCCGACGAAGGTAACGCGTTAAAAACCTCCAAAGAGATTATCGCGATCCTGCGGGGCGTATAGCCGATCTTCATATTTCGTGACACGAACCTGATATTTTAACACTTATCCTATGACGCACGGGAATCGTTTTGTAGCTTGACATTCGATGATTCATATAGAGATTTTTTTCATTTCATTACGCTCATTCGTTTGACGAAATCCCGCTAAAAGCCTATAATATTCAGGACTTTTTGCAAACGAGGTACAAAATGAAAAAATCGACCTACGCCAATCTCTATTCCCGTTCTTCCAACACCATGAAGTCGTCGGAAATCCGCGAACTGCTCAAGCTCCTGAACAGTCCCGATATGATCAGTTTCGCGGGCGGGCTCCCGAACCCCGACGCGTTCCCGATAGAAAAAATGAAACCGATAGTCGAGCATGTCATGCGAACGCACGCGCGCGACGCGCTTCAGTACGGGACTACCGAGGGGCATAATAAGCTCCGCGATGTTATCGCGCGGGGTATGGGTCAGCAATACGGCGCGCCCCAGTCTCTCTCGAATATTATGATTACCAACGGTTCCCAGCAGGGACTCGACCTGATATCGAAAATATTCCTGAACCCCGGCGATAAAATTCTGACCGCTAATCCCACCTACCTCGGCGCGATCATGGCATTTCAAGCGCATGAGGCGCAGATCAGCGCGATAGCGTTGGACGAAAACGGTATCATTCCCGAATTGCTCGAGGATAAACTCGAATATATGGAGCAGAGAAAGGAACAGGTGAAATTTCTCTATCTGGTGCCGACTTTTCAGAACCCCACCGGCGTGACCATACCCCTCAAGCGCCGCGAGAAGATATACGATATCATCTGCCGTCACGACCTTCTCCTGATCGAGGACGATCCCTACGGCCTGCTCCGTTTCGAGGGAAAGCGCGAACCGCTGATAAAAAGTATGGATGACGAGAACAGGGTGATCTACCTCGGTACGTTCTCGAAAATTCTCGCGCCGGGATTCCGCACCGGGTGGATCGCCGCGCATGAGGAGATTATCCGAAAGGCGACAATCGCAAAACAGGCGCAGGACCTTTGTACGAATAACTTCGGCCAGTATTGTATATTCGAAGCGATCTACCACGATATTCTATTTCCGCATATCAAGGAAATTATCACCATCTATAAAGAGAAACGCGACCTGATGATCGACGCGCTAAAGGAATTTTTTCCCAAGGAAGTGCACTGGAATAAGCCGCAGGGCGGATTGTTTCTCTGGCTCGTTCTGCCGGAGTTTATGAGCGCGTTGACCATGCTTCCCCGGGCGATCGAGAATAATGTTGCTTATGTTACCGGCGAACCGTTTTTCCCTAACGGGGGCGGGCATAATACGATGCGGCTGAATTACAGCTTCGCGTCGAACGACCAGATAAAAGTTGGAATTGAACGGTTATCCCATGTGATAAAAAATGTTATCGCCGAAAACACGGGAAGGATCGCCGAGGATTTTGTGTCTATTCCGTAATAGATGCGGCTTCATTACCGTAATTCCTAGCCCGTCAGGGAATCTATACGGGGTTTCCCGTTAATTCGGCACCAAACTATTTTAGCTCCGAAACTTCTTTCAGCACCTGCGCCAGTTCGTTCATCTCGATGGGTTTTTTTAGGAAATAGTTTACCTTTCCACGGATATTTTCATCGTTAACCCGGTCGTCTCCGCCGCCGGATAATATGGCGATGGGAATCGTATCCCCGTACTCCCTCCTCACCCTCTCGGCAAGCTGCCACCCGTTCATCACAGGCATCCCGATATCCGTAATAACAAGATTGTATCGATTTTTCTTCATTAATTCCAATGCTTCCTCGCCGTTACCGGCGATATCCGTGCTGTGCCCGAGCATTTTAAGCCGTCTCTGCCCGAGCAGGCGGATCGATATCTCGTCATCCACCCAGAGCACGTTGAGCGTAAATTCCGGTTTCTGAGGTTGTTCCGTCTTTTTATCCGGCTTGGTTTGCGCGTCGGATATCGGGAGGCGGAACTGAATCACCGTACCCTCGCCGGGCGCAGTCCGTTCGACAAAGATTTGTCCGCCGTGCGCCTGTATAACGGAAAGGACGCCCGGCAAACCTAAACCCCTTCCCTGCTCAAACCCCTTGGTCGTAAAGTACGGCTGGAAAAGTTTCTTGACCGTATCGTCGTCCATCCCTGTCCCGTTATCCATAACCCTGACTATCACATCTTTTTTATCATGTTCCGTCGATACATTCAACGTTCCCCCATGCGGCATCGCCTCGATAGCGTTCTTAATCAGATTATAGAGCACCGACCGCAGTTCGTTCTCGTCGCCGCTGACCTTCGGGATATCATTCAGGTTTTTATTTACCACATAAAAGATGCCCTTTTGCTCGGCGGTATCCTTCCATAACGGGCGGGTCTGCGCGATCACATCGATAACCACCTGATTCAACAGAATGCCGTTATAGTTCCGTTGTCCGCTCTCCGGCTTGTTAAAACTTTGAAGTTTCCTAATTCTCGCGGCGGCGTCTCTGACGCTTTTTTTCATCGATGTGAGATTCTCCCGGTTTTCGTCGGAAATTTCAGAATTAAGCAGCATGAGTTCAATATTCCCCATGATGGATTCGAGACTGTTATTGAAGTCGTGCGCTACGCCCGCGGCGAACTCGCCGATAGCGTTCAAACGCTGATTACGGATGATCGTATTATATGCGTTTACCTGATCGGTAATATCGTTGTTTACGCCGATTATTTTCGATGGTTTCCCGTCGATAAATTCATAGACATGCGCGTAGGCGCGTATATAACGCGTCTCGCCTAAAGGCGTAATAATTCTAAATTGTGACTCAAAATCCTGCCCGTTTTTCAGTACATTCTCGACTTGGCTAAGGATTCTTTCTCTATCTTCGGGATGAGTGAAATTCATGACACTCTCGTGAGTAACTATATAATCGCTTTTATCCACACCATAAATATGATACATATAATTATTCCATTTGACATCGCCTGTCTGCAAATCCTGTTCCCATATTCCAAGTTTGACCGAATTGACCGCTAATAATAGCCGTTCCTCACTGGCTCTGAGCGCCTCCTCGGCTTTCTTACGGTTGGTAATATCGAACCCGATGGCGGTTCCTCCGGTAATCTCACCCCTCTCGTTTAACAAGGGTTCCGCGGAAATATCATAGGTATGATCCCCGTCCGAATGAGGCAGGGTGATCTCGGTTCTTGCGGCCACCCCGTTTTCGATGATTCGCCGCTTGAATTGCACCATTTTCTGAACTCCCGGGTTCTGAGCCACCTCGTCATCCCTTTTGCCTAATAGCGATTCGGGGTTAAAATCGGGATGCGGGTTTTGTATCCATGTATAACGCAGGTCGCGGTCGAAATACGAGAAAATGATAGGAGACCCTTTCATCACTATCCTGAAACGGTTTTCACTCTCCTTCAGGGCGTCCTCCGACTTCTTCCGTTCGGTGATATCCATATGTGTTCCGATAACCCGTAACGGTTTTCCCTGTTCATCCCATGAAATAACCTTTCCCCGGGCAAGTATCCATTTATAAGAACCGTCCTTGCACAGCATTCTGAACTCGTTCAGATAAATGGGGGTCAAACCCTTAAAATGCCGTTCAAGGTCTATGAGAGCGTTTTTCAGGTCATCCGGGTGAACGCGCTTCTCCCATTCGTTAAAATCCCCGGAAATCTCCGCATCTCCATAACCCAGCATCGCTTTCCATTGATGGAAGTACATTGCTTTATCCGTCAGGACATCCCAGTCCCAGAGCCCCATATCATTTCCATCGACCGCGAATTGCCATCGAAGTTCGCTCTCGCGCAGGGATTCTTCGCTTCGTTTCCGCTCGGTAATATCCTGTAACGCGACAATCGAAATCCCGTCCGAGAGAAACCCCGCGTTTAATCCGATATCCCTAATATCGCCATTTTTACAAGTGATACTGTATTCTCTATAGACCGATTCGCGTTTCGCCAGCGCCTTACTCCATTCCGTAACGACCTTTTCACGAGGCTCCGCGGCGGGAAATGCCAGCTTAAACCAGTCGTCTATTGTATTAAGATCGGTATCCGAATATCCGGTAATCATGGTAAAATAGGAATTGATTCGAATAAACGAACCGCTGTCGCTTATGATGCAAATCCCCTCGGCGAGACTGTCGAAAAGCCCCCTCAGCATTTCGTTCTGCTGTCTTATCAGGGATTCTTTCTTTCTATATTCTGTAATTTCGCGCGCGATTTCAATAACACCGATCACCTCGCCTTCCGCGTCCAGTACAGGTTCACCGCTTTCGTCCCAAATCCTTCCGTCGGGAGTGGTCACAACCTTCTGTTCCGTCTTTTTCGATTCTATCGCCGCCGCGGACGGACAGTTTTCGCAGACATCAATCCCGTTTCCCCAAAACAAATAACATGGCTTGCCGATCATCTCATCCGGCGTCTTTTTGACCGATTCCGCCGCAGCGCGGTTCGCCCAGATTATTTCAAGAACGGTGTTGGCGTATGCGATATTCGTGGAAATTCCGTTGAGGATAGTCTGATTCAGCTTTTCACTCATCCAAAGTTGTTCTAACGCTTTTTGGAGATTTTTCTCATTTTCAATTTCTTTCCCGATTTTCTTCACTATTCCGGGGAGGATTTCAAAGAAAAGATTGTCCTTGATAACATAATCCCGCGCCCCCAGTTTCATCATCTCGACTGCGATACGTTCGTCACCCTGTCCGGTAACCACAATAAACGGCGGTATAGCAAGTCCTTTCCTCTTCAATTCGGCGATGAACCCTGACCCGCGCATATCGGGAAGGCTATAATCCAGAATCATCAGATAGGGCTTGTGTGCCTCCAGAAAAGCGACAGCCTCCGCGCCGGAATGAAGATTCCGCGTTTCGAAGCCGTTTTCCTGAAGTTTTCTGGATAGTAATTCAGAAATACCCGGGTCGTCTTCAATGATTAGTATCTGCATCACCAACCTCGTTTCCCGTATTCTCTATTTCTATACATTTATCACCTGAATAAATAATCCCCTCTGTTCAGCGGGATTCCTTCATAATAACCGATCCAATCGAGAGATTCTTCTTTTATGCCGGGAATTATCTCCGTCACCCTTTTACCGATAATATCCCCGTACTTCAATCCGGTCATTTTCCTGAATGGCGGATTCACGTCAATGAACTCATCATCGACGGGCTTTCCAGTATCGTCCGGAATGATTCTATGATAGGCGTATCCGATGGGAGATTTTTCAATAGCTGATTTATAGAAATTTTCCATTCCGCACCCCGAATCATGATTTGCTTCACCTACATTAAAATGATAAGCCATATAAGATTCTATTAAACCCTACAGAATTTGTAAAGATAAACGGCGATGTATATAGAAAATGATATTTCTATGATAAAATAATCAGCATATATTGATATATTCTTATGATGTAAAAATTTCCGAGACATGGGCAGTAAAACGTGACCCCGTAACCATCGGCCTGTCAACAATCGGTTCCTGTTACGGGGAAATATACCGGGGATTACTTATACAGGAATATCTGAGGAACCTCGTCGGTATTCTTCTCCTCCCCGTTGAGAGCCTTCGGGAGAAGCTGGATATACGAGTTCTTCAGATAATTGACTTCCATCTTGAATACAATCGGGGTCTTCCCGTCCTGTTTTTCCATTGTGATATACTCATGTCCCGACGCTACTTCGGAGTTCCATTTGCCCCAGTCGGTTTTTTTACCCTTGCTGTCGGTAATCGTAAACGTGTTGTCAGGTTTGAACTCGATCGAGTACAGCACCCCGTTTTTCGATTTGCTTCCCTTGTTGATATCCTCGACAGTCCACATATCCCATGTCCATTTCCCGAGGATGGGATTCGCCTTGACATCCGATTTCTTCGCGCTGTTCTTACCGGAATCGGTATAAAGGTCGATCATATCTTTCTGATTATAGGTAAAAAGGTACTTGCCGGGTTTCAACGTATAAGAGACGTAATCGGAACGTTCCTGCTTAAAGAAAACCAGCAACGATTTTTTCGCTTTCAGCGTCACGGTTTTCCCGGGAGCGATGTATTCCGTGTCCACATTATTCCACGACCATTTACTGTCATGCGTGGTATTGTTATCCACATAGAATTTGAGAGAAACCGAAGTATTGTTACGAATCAGGATATCGCCGGTTTCCGGCTTATTGACATCGGGTACAGGGACAATCTCGGTGATGTTCTTATCTATCGCGGATGCCATCGAGTATACATACGGGTGCTGTCCGGTAATCCCCTTCTTCTTCAGGTCTTTTTTCATCGCGTCGGGAAGATTTCCCATATTCACCATATAGGAATATTTTTCCTGCGTCAGTTTCGAAGCCGCGTCGATCACCTCTTCCCATGTAAACTTGGGATCGCTGAATAGAACTTCGTTAAAAAACGAAAGAGTAAACGAACCCCCGCTCCCGAATCCCCATGCATACTCGCCGGGACTTGCCGAGGTGATATAAATCATTCCCTCATAATTTAAAAATAAGTTTTTATATATCTCGACGAAAGTATTCTCCTTTTTAGCCATCTCCTCGGGGGTCTCGAACAACCCGCGCACATCCATTCCGCCGATAGAACTGCTGCACGCATCGGAAACCGCGATTTTCAGTTTCGCATCCTTGGGTTTAAGAAGTTTCTCAATATCGTCGCGGTAGAAGAATTTTTTATCCGCCGTCAGTAGGAAAGTCTTATTTTTATCCATCCCGCCGTGCCCGCTGAAATAAAACAGGAGCACATCGTCCTTCTCGGTCTCCACGTTCTTGAGGAGTTTTTCCATATTGGCGTAAGTGGCGTTCTTTCCCTTGAGGATCGTAATCTCGACATCGATGACCTTACCCTTTTCCAGATTATTCAGGAACGACTGGACATGCCCGAGATCCAGCCGGACGTCTTCCGCAATACTGTTCAGTCCCGAGTCAATGTAATTATCCTGAATGATCAGGAGCGCCTTTAACACAGCCGAATAAGATAATACCGGGATAATGATTAACGTTACGAACGCTAATAAGAATTTATGATGACGTTTCATACCCGCCTCCTGCTTTTCGCCACATTATTAGCATACCATATTTTCCGGGAATTGCAAGGTTTTCTGAATAATATCCGTTCAAATTGCTTCTTTTATCAAACCCCGATAAATTTGTAAATCCTTCTCTTTTCATATATAATAATATTACTTATCAGCGTAAGGGAGAGTCAGATGGGGCGGAATCCGGGGATATTTACCAGAATGCTACGCTTCTTTTCCGGCGGGCTTTACGAATTTACCCCGGAGCAGAAAAAGGAATTTTTCCTCCAGACGGAGTATTCCCTGTTTTCACGCGGACGGTTCGGGCTGATACTGGTTTTCACTTTTAACATCCCCGTCATCATCTATTTCTTATACAACATGCTGAGCTGGGAACAGTTCTATATGCACATCGCGCTTTCGGTTTTCTCAGCCGCAGCGTTCCTTCTCTCCTTTATCAGTATGCCGCATTCCCATCAGAAAATAAACCTGTATAACCGGATATGGATTTATGGGGTGATTTTTATTTCCCTGCTCTGGGGGGCGGTGAAAACATCCGTAGACCAGATCGCGGGTTCTCCGGTGCAGGTCTACCTGCTGATCGTGTATGTCATGGCCTCGATCGGTATTTTTCACGCGTGGATGAGTTTCATCCTGTTCGGGGTTTCTTTCGCGGTAGAGATAATCGGGGTATCGATGCTTCAGCCGGATATGTCGAAGGCAATCCCGATTTATATATCGAGCGCGATGTTTACCGCTATCGCGTGGATGTTTTCACTGATAATATTCCGCGCGCAGGTGAATAATTTCAAGAACCGGAAGATTATCGAACAGCAGAACGGGGATTTAATTGAGAAGGAAAACAAACTCGAGAAGGAACTCGACCTCGCGAAGAAACTACAGGAAAGTCTCCTGCCGAAAAACCTTGGCGCTATTTCAGGGGTCACGTTTTATATCAAGTACCTTCCGCTCGCAAAAGTCGGCGGGGATATTTACGATATTTACAAGCTCCGCGAAGGGGTTATCCGCGTGCTTCTCGCCGACGCTACCGGACACGGGGTGGAAGCCGGATTTGTGACTATGATCATAAAAAGCGAGTACGAAAAATTAAAGACCCTCATCGACAATACCGCCGAGATTCTCGAGGCGCTGAATATGAATATTATCGACGGGTATCAGCGGATCAACCTGTTATTCCCTGCGATTATTATGGATATCGATACTCTCCGTATGGAAATGCGGTATGCCTCCGCCGGCTATAATAATCATACCCTTCTGCGCGGGAAATCCGAAACCCTCGCTCTCAGCGCGACCGGAAAGATAGTCGGACTTACATCCGATATGCAGTACACCCAGAAAATCCTTCCGCTCCGGAAGGACGACCGGATCCTGCTGTTTACCGACGGATTGTACGAGGAGTTTAATTCTGAGGGAAAGGAGTACGGCTACGAACGTCTGATGTCCGAAATCGCCGGTATTAATTCCGAAAAATCCCTCGAATATGTGGTGGAATACCTCCTGAAATCGGTCGGCGACTTCATCGGGACTCATACCGCGAACGATGATATTACTATAGTAGGAATCTCATTGAAATAATCACACGCCCAGATCGGTGGGCGCGTATAGCTAAAGAGTCAATCCGATCTGCGAATAATCACGCGCAAGGCTAGGCGTGTTTTGACAATTTACCGATTCATCGGTATAATTATTCGATGGAGGCTGAGATGATTATTTTACATGGTATCTATGATAACGGGAAAATCGAATTGACCGATAAGGAAAAACCTCAGGGGAGGCAGGAAGTTCAGGTAATCCTGAATACGGGCTCTTCCAATGAATCTCATTCTAGTGAAAATCTTCGCTCTTTTTTCAATCAGTTTCAATTCGACCTGAGCCATTTTAAATTTAACCGGGAAGAAGCGAATGAGCGATAGCTTATTCTTTTTGGATTCTTCCGTGATTATTTATTCAATCGATAAAAATCCGTCTAAAAAAGAAAGTACCCTGAAACTACTCGAACGGAATCCGGTTATCTCCACCCAAGTGCTGAATGAAATTTCAAACGTCATGCGCCGAAAGTTCAATTTCGATTACCCCTCGATATTTCAAATAACCTCGAAAATTGTCGAAAACTCACAGCTTTCACTGATCGATTTTAAAACAATTTCATTTGCCTTTAATCTAGCCGGAACCTATTCTTTCTCCTATTATGACAGCCTGATAATCGCTTCGGCATTGGAGAATAATTGTACCATACTTTATTCCGAGGATATGCAACATCAGCAGGTAATCGAGGAAAGATTACAAATAATTAACCCTTATCTATAATAATCACACGCCCAGATCGGTGGGCGCGCGTCCCAGTCCCCGCAGCAGGTTGAGCGTCGTCTCTATTTGGACGGGGATGCTTTCATGCAGGTGCGCGCGGTTCGGATAAATCTCGTAGCACTCCCGGAAACGTTCCGGCGTCACATTCAGCATCACCGAGTTCGCTCCCGCCATCAACCCCTTCTCGCGCGCCTGCGGGTCGGCGGTCTCGAACGATGTGGTCACGAGTATCTTCGCGTTATCGGGATCTGCCGCTCGCGCGACAGCGAGCGTATTCAGGATTTCCTCCACCGGCGCGACAGTCCGATCCGCGAGCGGTGTGCCGGGGTGCGGGATAAACGGCCCGAAGCTGTACATCTCCGAATGCAGTTCGCGCGCGAGCAGGATATCGTTCAGCATATCGCGCTTCGTCTGCCCGGGCACTCCGATCAGTCCGCCAGTAATAATCAGGTAACCCATTTCATAGGCGGCCTTGAGGTGCGCGATGCGGGTATCGAGGGAGAATCCCGGATGGAGGGTCTGGTAAAGTTCGGGGTTGGACGTCTCGAAACGGAGCAGGACTCCCCGCGCGCCCGCGTCGTAAAGTTCCTGAAGCCCGTCGATACCGACTTCCCCCACGCTGACGAAAATCAGGCACGGGTGGCGGCGTTTGATCCCGCGGATCAGTTCAGCCAGACGCGGCGCCGGAAACTCCGGGTCTTCGCCCGACTGTAATACCAGCGCCTGGAACCCGTGCGTCTCCACAGCCTCGTCGACAGCCGCGTATATTTCCTCATCGGTCATCCGGTAACGCGCGAGTTTATTGTTATGGGTGGAAATCCCGCAGTAGAAACAGTTCCGCGCGCAATAGGAGGAGAATTCGATAATCCCGTGCACGCAGCAGGAGTTCCCGAGGTGCTTCCGCCGCAGGAAGTTCGCTGTCTTATACAGCATCTCGCGTTCGTGCTCGTTCTCTAGGGTCAGAAGGTGATAAAGTTCGTTGTCCGACAACGCGCGGGATTCGGCGGCCTTATCGAGTATCCGCAGGGTCTTAGTATTTACCCCGCGGTCTTCCATATCCAGCCGCGAGAGCCGTAAATCCATCTCCTGAAGCTCGAAAAACGTTTCCTTCCAGACCGACAGGATGGAACGGGCTTCCTGTTCGGGAAGCGCCTGTATCACAAATCCGCCCTGCGCGTAAATAAAATCGCCGATACGCAGGCCGGGCAGTTCGTTAATCGCGCGTTTTTTCTCGCCGAAGTAATCGACCGTCACGTAACGGTCGTCCATCGCCTCGACCCTTCCGGGTATGGCATAGCACATCTTCACCTCCGCATACAAATGTACTATTTATTATAACCGATTCGGGTAAAAATATCCAATCCCGTCCTGTAATTAAGTAGGATTTTACTCCGAAACAAATCCGGTAATCAGCGCGATTATTTCATCGGCGGCCGCGATTACTTCCGGGGAAATCACCTCGCCGAAGCCGAGGAACTTCGCCTGTATCCCGAGGAAGCGTACTTCGCTGCCGGTATCCTGCCGGAGTATGGATGTGATTACGGGTAACGGGAAGGAGTGGGTGCTGAGCGGAGTTTGCGGAATAGCGCTGTCCGGGATGAAACGCGCCTCGCCGGGCACGCCGCCAAAATCCGCCGCGTCGATAATAATTGTCCGCGCAGGACGGCGCTCGACCGCGTCGGTAATAATATCCTCGGGACGGTCTCCCGCGTCAAGGAGAATGAACCCTTTGGGGAGACCCGTCAGTTTCGACGCGATATACGGCCCGACTCCATCGTCGCCCCTCAGCGAATTTCCGATGGTAATAATCAGGAGCGGATAGCCCCGCGCTTTAAAGTATCCTGTAATACCGCTATCTAACAAACTTAACGTCCAGGAAATGCGCCGAACAGGAGATACACGGGTCGTAAGCGCGCACGAGCATTTCCAGGGCGAGGGTTATTTCCTCTTCCGTCTTATCGAGAATTTCCGGCACCAGCTTCTTCATATCGTGCTCGATATTGTTACAGTTCTGGCCGGTAGGAATAATGCAGTTCGCATTAACGATGATGCCCTTGTCATCCACCTCATACTGATGGAACAGCAGTCCGCGGGGAACTTCTACCGCGCCGACGCCGATGCCGGCCTTCACCTTGATACGCTTCTGCTCGTTCAGCCCGACGACAATAGCTTCCGTATGGTCGACGCCCTTCTCCTTAAAGCTTTTGACGATATCGATGGCCTCGTACAGGGAATGCACGCACTCGATAAGCTGTGCTGCCGTATTGAGGTAGGGGTTAGTGATCTTCGGTTTCATGCCGACCGCCGCCGCGATCTCCTTGGCTTCCTTGCGAAGTTTGTCATAGTTCAGGTTGAAACGCGCGAGCGCGCCGACCGCGTAAGATTCGCGGCTGAGCTTGGTATGCTTCGCGGAGGAATGCGGTACGATAAATTCGTTCGTTATTTTCTTATAGTCCTTTTTGTTCATCCGCACGCCGTCGGTAGACCCGACGTCCCCCATCAGGAGCGGATATTCGGCGTCGTCGGAAACGAGCGCAACATATTCGGTATCGCGCTGAAGTTCGGGGAACTTCAGGCTCGCGGCAAGTTCGGCGGTCGCGTTCAAATCGGGAACCATCCCCGTCAGATAGGCCAGCATCGCGTCGAGAGCCTTCTCGTCGGGGAGCTTCGTCCATCCGCCCACGATACTGGATATCGGGTGAATATGCCTTCCCGCGAGAATGTCGCAGACGTCGTTACATGTCTTCTTCATGCGCAGGGCGCGGCGGACGACTTTATTATGCGAATCGATGAGCGGTACGAAACTCTTGACGCCGAGCAGATCGGGGGCGACTAAGAGATAGATATGCAGGAGATGACTGTCGAGGTTCTCCATATGGAGGAGGAGTTTGCGGAGACGGATCGTCTGATCGCTGGGCTTGAACCCGATCGCGTCCTCGGCTGCCTGTATCGACGCGAGACTATGCCCGCACGCGCAGATACCGCAGATACGCGATGTGACATGCTGCGCCTCGAATATCGAACGGCCGCGGAGCATACCCTCGAAGAAGCGCGGGCTTTCCACTATCTCGAGCTTGCAGTCCTCGAGTACCCCGTCGTTCACATTCACCACGATATTGCCGTGACCCTCTACGCGGGTCAAGTATTCCACATTGACCTTTATATTTCTTCCCATTATTTGATCTCCCGGCATTTATTATACATGTTCATCTTGTTCATAATCAGGTCGACCGTGATATCATACTTCTCCAGCACCGCCTTGAACCCGTTCTCGTTGGGATTGCTGACCATACCGCGGCACCCGTAACAGATGTTTCCGTTATTAACGCACCACGAGTTGCATCCCGCGCGGGTAATCGGCCCGGCGCATGAGAGTCCCCGCTCATACATGCAGATATTCTCATTGAGTTTGCATTCGATACATACCGAACTGTCGGGCACATGATACGGAAGCCCCGCGAGCGCGGCTTTCAGGACACGGATAAATTCCGGCGGATAGATCGGACAGCCGTTCACAAAGTAATCGACGTTCACTACCTGCGGAACCGAGCGGGTGGGGATAGTATCGAAGAACTCCGCCTTTTCCTGGTAAACATACTGCCGGACATCTTTCAGTTCGAAATTATTCTTCATCCCGTTAACGCCGCCGATTGTAGCGCATGAGCCGTATGCGATCAGCACTTTGGAACGCGCGCGAATCTCCTTGATCCGCTCTACCGCGTGATTGGTGGTAATACTCCCTTCTATTATCGCGATATCGAAACTCTGGTTCCATTTTTCAGACATGACCTCGCGGAATTCCACCACATCGATTACTTCGAGAATATCTAAAAGGGCTTCGCCCAGGTTGGCAACCTGTAACTGACATCCCTCACAGCAGGCAAAATCAAAAAATGCGACTTTAGGTTTTGTCATTAGATTGCCCCCTTCAAGTCTTTTATCCGGTCGTAAAAGAACACCGGACCGTCCTGACAACAGTAAATATTATGTATCTGGCAATGCCCGCATTTGCCGAGGCCGCATTTCATGTGACGCTCGAGCGAGACCAATATCCGGTGATCCGGGATATTCTTGCCGGTCAATTCCCTAATCACAAACTTATACATCACGGGCGGGCCGACTACTACGGCGAACGTATTCTCCGGGTCGAGATCGACTCCGGGGATCAGCGACGTAATCAGACCGACGTTGCCCTTCCAGTCGGGCGCGCCGCGGTCGACCGTGCAGCTGAAGTTAATATCGATACGTTTCTGCCAGTTCTCGATCTCGTCGCCGAACAGCATATTGAGCGGGGTCTTACATCCCAAAAGGATGTTGACCTTTCCGAAATCGCGGCGGTTGTCGATGACATAATTGATCAGCGAACGCAGCGGGGCGATACCCAACCCGCCCGCGACCAGCATCAGGTCGTTGCCCTCGAACAACTGCACCGGGAAACCTACCCCGAATGGGCCGCGTATCCCTACATCGTCGCCGGCTTCGAGCTTATGCATAGCGTTGGTAAAACGCCCGTCGCCGACCGCGCGCACGCAGAGTTCGAACGACCCCCGCTTGGTCGGCGAGGAACAGATCGAGATAGGCGCCTCGCCCACCCCGAATATCGATACTTCGGCGAACTGCCCCGGTTCGTAATCGAGGCTCTCGCCGTTCTGGAGCGCGATATCGAACAGTTTCTCGCTGTCGGTCAGCCGCCTGACACTCAGAATTTTGGCTTCCTTTATTTTATAAGCCGAACGGTTTATACTCATCTTTTCCATCACTTGTACTCCTTCGCAAGAGATTTGATGGTATCTTTCAGGTTGATTTTAGCCATACATACGCGGGTGCATCTGCCGCATCCGGTGCAGAAAAATTTACCGTAACGCTCCACCGGGTAACGGAATTTTCTATTGAAACGGTGACGCTTGCGGTCTTTCCGCTGTGAACGGAAGCTTTCGCCGCCCGCCACCTTCGCGAACGGTTCGTTCTGGCAGGAGTCCCAGACGCGGATACGCTTTCCCGTTTTCGCGCCGAGATCCGGGTCGTCGTAGACATCGAAGCAGTAACATGTCGGGCATACGTTGGTGCAGTTCCCGCATGAGATACAGCGTTCGCCCAGATCGTCCCATACCGGACTGTCGAATCCCTTCTTAAAAAGCTCGGGTATCATGTTTTTATCGACATCGACTTCGTTCTTAAAAATTTCCTTCTTCTTATTCCGGAGGTCTTCGAGCGCGTTCATATGCTCGATCGTCGCTTCCTCGTAAACCCCGGTCTTGTCCAATAATTCTTCGCCGAGCTGGGTATTCACATGAATGAAGAAATAATCGCCGAGGTCGGTGAAAAACATATCGTAGCCGCCTTTGGGAATATGGTTCCCCATCAGCGCGCAGCTCGCATGTTCGTCACAGTACTCGTTGCACTCGATCCCGATAATCGCGATCTTGTTCTTGCGGATGAGGTAGTTCAGGTCTTTCGGGCGATCGGAGAAAACAATATTCAGACACTGTACACCTGCAAGATCACAGGTATGCACACCGAACAAGACGATTTTTTCCACTTCAGCCACCGCCCGCATTTTCTGGCCTTCACGGGTATCGTACTCGAGAAGGGTTTCATGCTGGGGCATAAAATACTTTTTCGGCGGAAGAATGGTGGGAATGTACCGGAGCGAAATCTCCTTCGCGGACTTCACCTCTTCAAACGCGAAATGTGTCGGATCTTTGGCAACAGGTGCCATTACCTTTTCCATCGCGGCAAGTTTCGAGATAAAATCGTTGAGATGAGATTTGCGAAGTATGGCGTTTTGCATATCGCACCCCTATAATTATTTGCATGTTTAGGATAACATAAAGCTCAAAAAACGCAAGAAAAAAAGTGAATTTTTTCACAAATAAAATAGTAATAAGGTAGGATAAAACTTTATAAAGAACTAATGTATGTATCGTTAAAACGAACGATATACGCCGTCTGTTCTCCGGGTGATCCGATGTGTATAGACTATACACATATAATACACGTACTATACACATCCAGCGCATAAAAAAAGCGGCTATCCGCAGATAACCGCTTCATCTATCTCTTTATCCTTGCTTACCAGGTAAATAAATTCGTCAGTGTAAAACTGTACTTCGTGCATTCGAACGCAGGTTTGGGCTGGTCGGACAGGTAAATATCCAGCAATGCCTTTTCCGGCTGGAATATCACGCTGTGCAGGGTGAATACATCGTCGACATACATCAGTATAGTGCGCGCCTCGGCTACCGTGATACCGCCGGGTAACGCGGCAGTCGCCTGTTGCTTTATCAATACATAACGGTTACCGGAATCATCGGTATACCCCGGAGCGGTCGTTCTCCGCACGAGGTAATGGTTCACGTTGATAATCACATTCGTCTGGCTAAGCCGCTGGTCAAAATACGTATTCCACGGTAATGCGGGGTTATCCGACGCGTAACGCGGGGTAACACGTCCGTTCGTCACGCCGCCCAGCCCGTTCAGGCCGTCATACTCGAATACCACCGCGCGTAAGTCCTGCGAGGTGTAATTACTGAAGCATACCATGATATTATTCCCGTAATATGCGGGCGACGACGCCAGTAAGGCTTCGACATCGGCAGGCCCGTGGGTGCTATTCATCGTCTCCATAATCTGGCGGAGGACGATCAGGCGGGAGATATACCCGCCGGTATCCGACGATGGATACCCGTCGGTATTGTGGAGAACTCCGCAGATACCGTACTCGTTCATCCCGGTCATCGTACCGATAACCCCGCATACTCCGACCCCTACCCAGCTGTTCGCGCCGTTGGTCGGCTTATATACCGTAACCAGGTGGAAATTTTTACATTCGGAACTGCTGTCGACCAGATAATCGAAGTTACGCGCCATAATCAGTTCGCCGTCCGCTGTGGCGCTTCCCCATGCGGCGAAGCTCGAGCAGGTCCAGTCTCCGATCGTGTTAATCACCATCAGGTCGCGAAGCTCCAACTGATGCGTCGGCCCGTTGGGGGGATAAATCGTCAGGTTCTCCGCCGCTACGCTGGCGTAGATACCGTCCAGCATGCCCTGCATCTCGTTGGAATAAGCCGCGTCCCAATGGAAGCGGGACTGGAAATCGTATACCTCATTATAGGTCTGCACCGGATACTTCAGAAGGAGCACCCAGTAGACATAAAGTTGGAGAGTATTGATAATTTCGTTACCGAGCAGATAGCCGTAATCGTAGCCCATCTCGTAGTTGTCCCCGGTGAGTTTGAGTATTTTCATCGCGCCGTTGACCGTCAACTGTCCGCCGTTGGCAGAAGTATAAACCCCGTTCCCTTTCATCGGGAGTTTCTGGAACGCCGGATTCAATCCCGCGAATATGGCGCATCCGGTCGAGAAGCCCGCTGTCACCAACAATGCCAATAAAAACAGTTTAATCCCGCTTTTCATATTGCCTCCTGAAATCATCACTATGTATATAATAATACAAAAATAGAAATTTTCAACCCCTGAAGGGAATTTATTTACAGTTATACTAATTTACCGTAAAAAACACTCAATATGTACTATGAAATGGTAAAGTGGGTTTATAAAATAGTAGCTTCAATTCGATTAATGAGTTTTTCTCTTAAATCTTCAGCGTTTTTCCACACTATATGATTATAATGATTAGTATCAAAATGACAATTATTTATCTCATCTTCTCTAACAGTAAATATTACTTCCTTTCCTAATCCCTTTGCATATCCGGCTTCAAAGTAGACGCCTTGTCTTTGACCAGTAACATCTGCAATAATGAATAAGCATTTTTTTATCGAAGCTATAATAAAATCATCAATTTTATCATTATAGTGTTCTTGGTCAACCCTTATCGGTTTATAACCAGTTGTTTCTAATGATCCACAAATTCCGATGTTATACGCATCACTAAGAGATTTATAATTTCCATTATCTTCTGAACAAAACCACATTGCAACAAATACGTCTCTGGATTTATTTATACGATATTTCAATTCATTAATTTTTTCCCATCCCTTGATTGTAAGCCTGCACTGAGATAGATTTTCACTATGTAAAAAGTCAATATAACCAGAATCTTGAAGGTTTAAAAGCAGGAATGTAAATTCAGAAAATGATGTAAGAAAAAAGATCGAATAATCATTTTGTGTATAGAATTTAATTCTTTGCTCAGCAGAATTAACATTCTGATAAATATATAAAAGTATATCTTCCTGTTTCTCAATTGGGTCAGGTTTCATTGGAACATTATTTATAAATTCGTTGACTTGCCTCTGTTCTTGAAGAAATATTCCAGCACTATTTTGAAGACTCGCATTTCGGAGTATGCCAGAAAGATACCATGATTTTTCTTTACTTGTTTCTCTGAGATATCTAGCAATATTTATATAAGTTCTAAAAACACCACATACAGGACACGTGATTTTAATTATTTCTGGTTCCCCGAGTTGAATTGTCTCTATCGTACACTCCTTCTCACACACAGGGCAGGTTTGTGACATAATGTTACCCCTTTTATATCGGGGAGCCGAAGCTCCCCGTATAATCTATTTCTTCTTATTCCTGATATATTCGTCGATCGCCTTCGCGGCGGTACGCGCCGCGCCCATCGCGAGGATCACTGTCGCCGATCCGGACACCGCGTCCCCCCCGGCATAGACTCCCTCGCGGGTCGTCTTCCCGGTCGTCTCGTCGATAATCAGCGCCTTCCACTTGTTGATCTCGATACCCGGCGTCGTCTGGGATATCAACGGATTGGGGCTTGTCCCGATAGCGATCACCACCGTGTCGACCCCGATCTCGTACTCGGAGCCCTTGACCGGCACGGGACGCCGTCTGCCGGAATCGTCCGGCTCGCCCAGTTCCATCCGAATGCACCGGATCGCGCGCACCCATCCCTTATCGTCGCCGAGGATTTCGGTGGGGTTGGTCAGCATATGGAACTCGATCCCCTCCTCCTGAGCGTGATGTACTTCCTCGACGCGGGCGGGGAGCTCCTTCTCCGAACGGCGGTACACGATATAGGTCATCGCGCCGAGACGTTTCGCGGTACGCGCCGCGTCCATCGCGACATTCCCGCCGCCGACCACCGCGACCCGTTTCCCGACACGTATCGGGGTGTCGAAACTGTCGTCGTACGCCCCCATCAGGTTGCTGCGCGTCAGAAACTCGTTCGCGGAATAAACCCCGTTCAAATCCTCGCCGGGGATATTCATAAACATCGGCAGCCCCGCGCCGCTCCCGATAAACACCGCCTCGAACCCTTCCTCGTTCATCAGCTGATCGATCGTAACCGTTCGCCCGATGATCACATTGGTCTCGAATTTCACTCCGAGCGTCTTGAGGTTCTCGATCTCGTACTCCACTACCGTGTTCGGGAGACGAAATTCCGGGATACCGTAAACCAGCACCCCGCCGGTCTTATGCAGCGCCTCGAAAACAGTGATATCGTACCCGAGTTTCGCGAGGTCGCCCGCGCAGGTCAATCCCGCGGGGCCGCTCCCGATTACCGCGACCTTATGCTGATTGGGCTTCGCCGGATCGGCGAGCTTGTACTTATTATCCCGTGTCCAGTCGCCGACAAACCGTTCGAGTTTCCCGATAGCGACCGCCTCGCCCTTCTTGCCGAGCACGCAAAGTTCCTCGCACTGGGTCTCCTGCGGGCAGACGCGTCCGCATACGGCGGGCAGCGCGCTGTCCTCGGCGATCTTCCTCGACGCGAGATCGTACTCCTTGTTCCGCAGGTGCAGGATAAACTCCGGTATCTTGATAGCCACCGGGCATCCGTCCACACACGGGCGGGTCTTGCACTGGAGGCAGCGGCTCGCCTCCTCGATCATCTGCTCCTCGGTATATCCGAGGCATACTTCGTTGAAATTTTTATTTCTTTCATCGGGCGCCTGTTCCCCGATAGGCGTTCGTTTCATGTTAACCAATTTTCGCCCCCTGTACGCCGCATCCGCCCGCGGGCCGGTGAGTCGCGCCTTCCGTAATTCGGAGCGCCTTCTTTCCCTCCTCGGTCTTGAACAGCGTCATTCTCCGCATCGCACCGTCGAAATCCACCAGATGCCCGTCAAACTCGGGGCCGTCCACACAGGTGAACTTCACCTCCCCTCCGACATTGACACGGCATGCGCCGCACATCCCGGTGCCGTCCACCATAATCGTATTAAGACTCACGACAGTAGGGATATTCAGTTCCTTCGTGAGCTTCGCGGCAAACTTCATCATAATCATCGGGCCGATAATGACCGCGTGATCGTAGGACTTGCCCTGCTTCTCTACCAGGTCGCGCAGGAGATCGGTCACCAACCCGTGGAATCCGTAGGAACCGTCGTCGGTGCACACGTAAAGATTTTTCGCGGCCGCGCGCATTTCGTCCTCGAGTATGACGAGGTCTTTATTCCGCGCGCCGATAATCACGTCCGCGTCAACCCCGTTCTCCTTCAGCCACTTGACCTGGGGATACACCGGAGCGACGCCCACCCCGCCCCCGATAAAGATAAATTTCTTCTTCTTCACCTCGTCGAGCGGCTCCTTCACAAAATCAGACGGATGCCCGAGGGGGCCTGTGAACGCGAAAAAGCTGTCGCCCTCACGGTAACCGGCCATCCGGCGCGTCGTATCCCCCACAGTCTGGAACACGATGGTAACCGAGCCGCGCTTTTTATCATAATCGCATATGGTTAACGGTATCCGCTCGCCCTTCTCGTCCGTAATCACGATCACGAACTGCCCGGGCAGGGACGCTTTCGCGACCCTCGGGGCTTCGACATCCATCAGGACGACCTGCGTTCCGAGCGTCTTTTTCTTTAATATTTTATACATACCACTACTCCGTATAAGAATCGTTATCTGGCGTACCCGCTTAAAGATGCGGGACTATTTTTATCCCCGTATTTTATTGTTTACCCCGGGGAATTTCAAGTATTTTTTATTATATGCGCTGAAATTAGTCCGCATCCCGATTTATCGGATCAATAAAATAATGCTAAATGTAAATCATGCTTCCCGTTTATGGAACCGCCCCTATCATGCCTGAGAAAAATAAAAACAAAGCGGGGAGGGATTCCCCGCTCTGTTATCAATAAACCGGTTATATCAAACCCTGATCGAGCATTGCTCTCGCGACTTTCAGGAAGCCCGCGATATTCGCCCCGACCACATAGTTCCCCGGCTGACCGAAGTCCGCCGCGGCCTTCGCGCAGGATTCGTGAATCGACTGCATAATCATATGGAGACGATTATCCACTTCTTCACGCGTCCAATTCAGGCGCATCGAGTTCTGGGTCATTTCGAGACCGGAGGTGGCCACACCGCCGGCGTTCGCCGCTTTGCCGGGGCCGTAAAGAATCTTGGCATCGACAAACTTTTTCACGCCCGCGGGTACGGTCGGCATATTGGCGCCTTCCGCTACGACATAACACCCGTTCTTGAGCAGGGTATCCGCGTCGTTCGCGTCGATCTCATTCTGGGTAGCCGACGGGAACGCCGCGTCGCATTTAACACCCCACGGCCTCTGGCCTTCGGTATACTTCACGCCGTACTTCTTGGCATACTCGCTGATTCTTCCTCTCTGCACATTCTTCAGGTCCATGACGAACGCGAGCTTGTCCGCGTCGATACCGTCGGGATCATAGATGAACCCGGACGAATCGGACAGGGTGACGCACTTCGCGCCGAGCTGGTTGAGCTTCTCAACCGTGTACTGTGCGACGTTACCCGACCCGGAAATCACGCAGGTCTTGCCTTTAAACGAATCTTTTCTGGTCTTGAGCATTTCCTCGGCAAAGTAAACCGCGCCGTATCCGGTAGCCTCGGGCCGGATCAAAGAACCGCCCCAGTTCAGGCCTTTCCCGGTCAGAACGCCGGTCACTTCGTTTCTCAGACGCTTGTACTGTCCGAACATGAATCCGATCTCGCGGCCGCCGACACCGATATCGCCCGCGGGTACATCGGTAAACTGCCCGATATGACGCTGTAATTCGGTCATAAAGGACTGGCAGAAACGCATCACTTCGTTATCCGACTTACCCTTGGGGTCGAAGTCGGAACCGCCCTTACCGCCGCCCATAGGAAGGGTGGTCAGGGAATTCTTGAAGACCTGCTCGAACGCGAGGAACTTCAGGATGCCCAAGTTCACGGAAGGGTGGAGACGTAAACCGCCCTTGTATGGGCCGATCGCGCTGTTGAACTGGATACGGAAACCGCGATTAACCTGCGGCTCGCCCTTATCGTCGAGCCAAGCAACCCTGAACATCAGGACTCTTTCAGGCTCGACTAACCTTTCCAGAATTTTAGCCTTCTGGAACTCGGGATAGCGGGCCATCACGGGTTCAAGCGACTCCATGACCTCTTCGACTGCCTGGAGAAACTCCCCTTCTCCAGGATTCTTCGACTTAACTAAAGCCAGGGCGTCTTTGGTGTAAGACATGTCTACCTCCATCTCTATTTATTTAACGCTAGATTCCTCCTGAGGGATATGATAAATAATCTATGAAGAGGCAAAAACAAGCAAAGTTTGTCTTTTTGAGATGGGCGGTAAAACGATAGGGTGACCGGATAAATCTCCATTTGTGGGAACTCTTATTTTTATTTGAGTAAACCAATAAAAAAATAGTCGTTATCCGTACATTCAGCTAAAAAAGCATACGTTAATTCATGCCAGCTGAAAATTCTAGTACAGAATCGGGAAAAACGCAAATTATTACAGGTGTCCCGCCCAGTGCGGTTTAACCATAGCCGAAAAAGCCGGGGTAAACTATTTACCCCCTTGCTATTTAAACTTTCCTGTTCTGCGTGTAGCAGATGACCTGTTGTTTCTGCGTATTGGCATACAGCATGATATCCTTGATACCCTGAATATCATGGCTATCGATCACCCGGATGACGTTATCAAAATGCGCCGCCTCAGGCAGGAGAGTCGTGAGCTTGCTCGGAGTTCCTTCCAGTACCTCTTTATTCAGGATGGTATCCTCTTTATGCGGGTATGCCCCCATATACAGGATATTGTAGTCCACCAGATCGTTGAAGAAATGCGTGCCGAGGGAAATATCCGGTATCAGGGTCTCGTTCATCTCGACGATTTCCACCAGAAACTCGATATTACTGATCTCGGAGAACACGACCGGGACGCCCAATGCCGGGGTAGTCGTCCCCCATCGCCCGGGGCCTATCAGCATCACCTTCTTCTTTTTCTCAGAGGTTTCTTTCAGGTTCGCGATCTTCCCGATCGTATGCGCCAGCGTATATTTATCGCTGATCGATAGTTCCGAGTACTTCGCGGGCACGACGTAGATAATCCGGTCGACCGATTCGTTCCTGCTCTGTCCGATCACCGGCCCGCCCGTCTTCAGTATGATATTCTTCGGGTGGATATTGAACGCGATCTCCTTAATCGTACCGCCGTCTTTCCCCTGGAACGGGCGGCACTGGACGATGTTTATCTTCATCGTGTTCTCTTCGGACACGTTCGCGGTAAATTCCACGTCGACGGGGTAATTATAGGCGCTCTGGATAATACGGAGCATTTCCCGCATATCGGAGGTGAAGTTCGTTTTCTGCAGGAGTTCGTCGAACGTGATAATCCATGAGAACGCGTCCGATTTCCCGTTATACTCCGCCTGCCGTTCCAGCTCATGGTCGCGGGAGGCGATGGTGTGGATCGGCAATTCGGGGCTCTTCTTTATCACCTCGCGGAAATCCATCGACGCCAGACGGTTCGATTCCAGATCGAGCACGTCCACCTTCTTTTGCGAATACTTGCGTACTTCCTCGAGGCCGGACTCCGGTCTGCGGTCGGGTGCGTTCAACGCGACGATACGGGTATAATCGTCATCCGAACGCTCCACCGCGCGGGTGCCCATTCCGAACACCAGCCGCAGCACGCCCGAATTCGGGTCGATCGTGTTATTCCAGACGAACGGGTTGAACGAGTAGGCCACGCCGGACACGAAGGGATAGAATATATTGGTATGCATATCGCCCGACACGCGCTGTACGAGGAGCGACATCTGCTCGTCTTTTTCCAGCAGGCCGAACTTGGAACGGTACAGCAGAGCCTGCTCGCTCATCGTGCTAGCGAATATGTTTTTTATGGCGGTCATCAGATCCTCGAGGCACTTTTCCCTCGGGCCGCGGTTCGGCAGGAATACGCTCTCGTACTTCCCGGAGAACGCGTTACCGAAGTTATCCTCGAGGAGACTGCTCGAACGGACGATAATCGGGGACTGCCCGAAATAGTCCAGCATATCCGAAAGCATTCTGACGATATAGTCGGGGAATTTCCCGCGATGGATCAGGCGGCGGGCATGCTCGGCGTGCTGGAGAAAATGGTCAAGGTCTTTCTGCTGTTCGCGCGCCCACCAGCACCCGTTCTGCACGAGGAACGTATAGAATATATCCGATCCGATATAGAACGAATCGTGGATTTCAAGGACGTCCTTCCATTTGGAACTTTTTTTCTTGAGGATAGCGCGCGCGAGAAGCATACCGATCGATTTTCCGCCGATGAGGCCGGTGCCGATGATGCGTTTTCCGAGCGCGACGACGTCCTCGAGGGTCATATAATGCTTGATCAGCTCGAGAAGTTTCTCGTCGCGGGTGACCGCCATACGGACGATACGCCCGAAGACCGCCGCCTCGCGTTCGAGACTGCGGACGCCCTGCTCCATATTGTCCAGCACGATCTGCCCCTCGCGGAACGTCCGGTTCCAGATGTCGTACTGACGGCTCGCGGATTCGGAACCGACTAACGGAGTCGGCGCGAGTATCTCCGCGTTCTGCGCGCTATTCGTCACCGGGATGAACTTTTCATCCTGCCACAGGTGGAGCATATGCATCGTCATCGAATATCGCTGCTGAACCTTGATCGGGTGAATATATATCTTTTCCTTATGGTGATAGATATCGATGAATATCTGGGTCGTATCAACGATGGGGGAAGTCGCATAGGATGAGTGCTTGAATTTCTCGATCGCGAAATAGGCGATGGCCTCGATATCGAGCAGGAAGGGGCATGTCAGCATGAAGAAGTTCGCGAGCATCTGGTCGCTGAACCAGTCCACCGCGAGATCGGACAGGCAGTCGAACACGTAACACCCGCCGCGCCCCTGCTCCCGGATAACGCTATGCAATTCGAGAATAAACGCTTCGAACCCCTCCTCGGGGTTGAGGATGCAGATTCTCACGCCGGGTTGTTCCTTTACCAGCGGAGGGTGTTTCGCGAAATGGAAATAAGTCAGGGATTGCCCGCGCTGGAGGGCGGTTTCGCAGAACGGGTCGACGAACAGACTGTAATCCTCTATAGAATTGATATGCCAGACGACATTGTCGCCCGGTATCAGTTCCTTTATAATAAAATCAAGCCCCTTCAATCCGGTGCTGTATTGGCTCATATAAGAAGACATAGACGCTTCCTCCATCTTTGGAAATCGTGTATCAGTAAATTTTTTATCCCGCAAAATATAAACAGTTTGCTTATCTTTGCGCGAGCGGGTCAGAATAATAGATTTTTCGAGAAACATTTTTCGGACAGCGTATTCGGCTCTTCCGTGGACGATATGAGGAATTTCAGAATATTCGGGATACACCTGCTCTGCGTCCTTCCATTCCCCTGTTTACCGATACCCCCGGGTCTCTCTATTCAATCTATCTATTTTAAATCCGTTTCGTTATCGATGAACAAATCCTTGTCGATCTGTGCCTGCTCGGGCTTCTGGGCTTCTTCTATCACCACCGGAGGAATCTCTTTTACTTCCTCCACTTTCTCTTCCACGGTTTTTACAATTTCAGGATCGAGCACGGGATTATACTGGGATTTTTCCTTCTTGGAGGTGATCTTTTCCTTGATCGCCCTGAGCCGTTCCAATATACTGTTGTCCTCAAGCACGTTTTCTATTGTACGGGAATCGTCGAATTCGAGGTTGACCGGGATAGGATAACGGACGATCTCCTTCTTCGAATTGATAAAAATATTCACCACCGGCTTCAGGGACTGGGGGAATCGGTAATCGATTACCTCGCCGACCTCGCCGGTATTGAGGACGACAAATCCGCCCTTCGTGAATATCTCCGATTCGGTCAGGTACTTCGGCATATCCTCGACAAACGCCCTAGCCAGCCGGGGCGCGAACGATGTGCCGCTCTCCTTCTTGATAGTGGATAACGCGTACCAATACGGACGGGCGGGTTTGTACACACGCTCGGAGGTAATCGCGTCGAAATTATCCGCCAAACTCACGATCTGCGCGATCTCGCCGATCTGCTCGCCCCGCAGCCCGAACGGATACCCCTTCCCGATATACTTCTCATGGTGCAGGAGCACGACCTTCTGGATCAGGGTGCCGTAGCTCGACTGGGAACGGATCAGCTCGTATCCGTAGATCGGGTGTTTTTTCATAATCTCGAATTCATCACGGGTCAGATTGAACGGCTTATTCAGGATTTCCTTGGATATCATCTGTTTCCCGATATCGTGAAGAAGCGCGCCGATTCCGACGATCTTCAAACCCTTCTCGTTATAATTCATTTTTTTCGCGAACAGGATTGACAGGAGGCAGACGTTGATGGAATGGGTGTAGGTATAATCGTCATATTCCTTGAGCTCGAGCAGATTGAGCACAGTCCCCTCCGATGAGGAGATATTGTTGATGAAGCCGTCGACAACCTCGTTGACGCCCTTCTCGGGGATAATCGATTTCGAGGTGACCGCCTGCTCGATTTCACGCGATATATCGACCGATTTTTTTATCTGTTCGTCAGAAACCATCGGGTTCTTCGGGTCGCGTTTCTGAGAAATTTTTGAACGGGTATAGAATACCTTCGATATCCCGCGGCTTTTCAGATCCTGAATAGCATCGTTGGTAAACGGACTACCGCCTTCCCCTACCTTCTCCCCGGCATAGGTATAAGCATCCCCTTTAAGAATAATACCGGGATAAAGGAATTTTACATAGAGTTCGACTTTAAATTCGTTTTTTTCATCAGGCACTGCTTTTTTCCTATACTAGTAGTTTGAGGAAATCCGCCCCTTGAAACAGTTTGATTTTACGGAACATATAGTGGCTTTCGCACTCGGGAGACATGCCGAACAAAGAATAAACATTTATCCCGAGATTCGCGATCACTTCGCTTTTTAAGTCTTTCGAAATCCCTTCGAGGTCCATCGGGTTTAAAGGATAAGGAACTTTATGCATCACATGACTGATATCCGCGTGCTTGATAATCCAATAGGACTCCTGCTTGATAATCTGGCTCGCGGAACGCAGTCTGAGGAAACGGCCGGCGTACTCCTGAAATTGGGAAACATTCTTCGCGTAGATATTTTCCAGCTTGGGGTTGTCAAGCAGAACTTTGTACTTCCGCATAATATCGGGAAGATCCTGGAAATTCCGGTCGATCGCGGCGGCATCCCGCCAAAGGTATAACGCGCGGAAGTATTCGCCGTCCTTGAATAACAGCCCCGCTGTCTCGTACAGTAAAACCACCTTAATACTGGGCGCAACAACATTAATGTACCGATTTAAAATATCCGTCAGACGCTTGAGGTTGTTCTCGCGTATCAGTACGGTCACCACTTTTAACAGAACGTCGTCAAAAAGCATCTTGTTATCTAATAACGGCATGAGGACATCCGCCGCCGTATCGTAACGTTTCATATTCGTCAGGGCGTCGGCAAGACAAAACACCATATCTTTATACGAAGCGTCGTCCTGGGGGAATTTCCGGAAAATCGGCTCGAGCTGATTGACGCATTCCGTATATTCGTTCAACTGATAATGCGTTTCGCCCAGCAGGAACTTACCCTTCAGGTTATCCGGTTTGATTCTCACCAATGTCTCGAGGTAGGTCTTCGCCTTCTGGAAATTCTTCATATCGTAGAGAATCCCGGCAGCCTCGTAGAGAGCTTTACTGTGGGTGGGCACCTTATCCAATACCAGAAGGAAATACCCGAGCGCCTCTTTCTGCATCCGTTTCCGTTTATAGAGCTGTCCGACCTTCAAATAAATCTGCGGTTTTAAGTCGTTATTTCCCGATGAGGACGCGGCAACCGACGCTTTCTCATAATACTCGGTCGCCTGATCGTACTGATGCATTCCTTCGTAGGCCTGCGCGATATAGTATTTTACCACATAATCTTTCGGGTTGGTCTGTTGATGCTGCTGAGCAAGCGCCAACGCTTTTTTATAATTCCCGGCTTTTATCAGTTTCTCCACCGAGAGCATAGCGTTGTCTTTTTTCAGAAATTTAAAGACCAGAATGATGATGATTGCGACTACTCCGATACCTAAGGCTATCCAGAATAAAAAAGCAATATCGCCCAATTTAAATCCGTCACCCATAGCGAAAAACACTCCTCTTTACAAGTAGATTATTATAGTGTAAAAATCTTAATATGAAAAGAAAATACGGCATATTATCTATGAAATCATTCCGGCAAGGGTAATGCATATCAATAAAAAAGGGCTTCTCATAATGAGAAGCCCCGGAGTGTGTATAGAAAGCTAGTTCAAATACGCATACAAGTGGCTGCTTTCCTCATAGCCCTTCATTTGATCGATAGCTATTTTCTCTAGCTGCCGTATTCTTTCTTTAGTCAGCTTCATTTTCTCCCCGATTTTGCTGAGCGACTGGGGCTCTTTCCCGTTCAAACCGAAACGGTACTCGATAATCTCCCGTTCGCGTTCCCCGAGCTTGTTCAGGAGATTTTGAATACTCTCCTTGAGGCTCGAAAGGATGACCGCGTTATCGGGATTCTGCGCCTTTTCCTCGCCGTCGGATAAGAACATCGTCTCGTTCACTCCCGACGAATCCTCGGGAATCATTTCCTCCAGCGACGAGTTGCTGGAAAGGTCTATGAGTTTTTTAATCTCGTCCTTATTCATAGAAAGTTTATCGGCTATTTCCTCATGGTCGGGACGTTTCCCGTTCTCCTTGGAGTAGTTCTCAATGAACTTGCCGATCTTCATCAGTTCGTTCGCGCGATTCATCGGGAGACGCACCATCCGGGATTTCTCGGATATCGCTTTCATAATCGCCTGTTTAATCCACCATACCGCGTAGGAAATAAAATGCACCTCGCGGCGGTAATCGAACTTATCCACGGCGGTAATCAGCCCGATATTTCCCTCGCTGATCAGGTCGGCGAGCGGTATATTTTTACCCTGATACTTTTTCGCAATCGAGATCACAAAACGCAGGTTGGAAATAATCAGTTTTTCCTTCGCGTTCCTTTCGCCCTCGTAAGCCCTTTTCGCAAGCTCCACTTCCGCTTCGCGAGACAATAAAGGTATCTGATCGATCTCTTTAAGGTAAACCGAAATGGAGTTTCTTCTGAGAATGTTTTCAAATTTTTTCAAGTCGGGTGTTTTTCTTATTTCTTCTCTAACAGCGTTCATAACTATTCTCCCGTTGGTTTGCATTATATCCGCAATAGACGTACCATCGCGGATATTTTATTATTTATTACTACATAACAAATTACAACTTTCACTCCTGATCTTCTCCCGATAAATATTGTGTCATTATGATACAATAATTCTTGATAAACCGGGCTTCCGGGTCATTTTATCTTTACCCCCTCCGATTGCCGAAATTCCCGGAATTTGGTATATTTATCCACGAGGAGCCCTGCATGATAATTGGAGTGGGTATTGATATCATCGAGATAGAACGGATACAAAATGTTTTCGCGAAGCGCGGGGAGAAGTTTATCAAACGCGTCTACACCGAAGACGAATTGAGATATTGCCATACCTTCAGCGAACAGTTCACCCATCTCGCGGCGCGTTTCTCCGCGAAGGAGGCGTACTATAAAGCCGTCGGCGCGGGGGTGCTGGCGTTCCATGAGATAGAGGTATATAACCTGCCGACCGGGAAGCCGGAAATCCGACTCCACGGGAAGACGAAGGAGCAATGGGAGAGTCTGGGCTCTCCGAAGATACACGTGTCGTTATCGCACAACCGCCTGATGGCGTCGGCGGTCGTCGTGCTGGAGAGGGATTAGAATAGGTAACAAGAAGAAGTTGATGACCGTCGTTTTTAGAACATAAACATTAGCATAAAGAAATATATCCAAGCAAATCAGTCTGAAAAAAGATTATTTTCCAGATTGTTTCTAAGTTTTTGTAATCTTTCTTGAGCTATATCCACATACTCTTTCTTGTTATCAATTCCAATAAACATTCGATTTAATAATAATGCCGCCGCAAGACTTGTTCCCGAACCGCAAAACGGGTCTAACACTATTTGATCCTCAATTGTTGTTAATTCAATTAACGCCTGCATTAATTTTAATGGTTTCTGTGTCGGGTGCAAACCCACATCATCCCTTGAAGAACCAATTGAAATGAAGTTATCCGGGGAAACAGTATATTTTAGAAATGCGGTTTCATTAAATGCTCCAACATGATGCTCTAGAAAATTATCCGCAATTGTCCCGCCCAGTTTATATGGCTTCATAAACCATAAAATCGGTTCAAATATTGGCCTTAGATTCCCAATTCTCCATCCATTCCATTTATCTGCACTATAATTATCATTCCTTTTTTCATAAACAACACTCAGTCTTTGAGCCCTATGAGGAGCTTTTTCTTTAATCCAGCAAATCATATCTTTATATATAAATCCAGAATCTTCAAGAGCGGAAATACATCTATGAGCAAGCCTTCTTCCAGCAAAAACAATCGCTGATCCCCCGGGTTTTAAAACTCTTAACCAATCATCCGCCCAACTTTTACACCATCTATAATACTGAATAGGAATGTCTTTATCTGCCTCAGACCATCCATTTAACGGTTTTCCTCTTTTTTTAAAAACCGCTCCTGCTCTCTCTTGGGCAGGACTTGAACCGAGATATGCCGAGTTTGTATTATCATGTAATACATCCCATTCATCAGCCCCGATTCCGTAAGGAATATCGCTTATAATCAAATGTATACTGTTCTTATCTATTTTTTCTAATTCTTTTAAGCTATCGCCAAGTATTATCTGATTTAATAGTTCTGATAGATAATTTATTTTAAAATCCGTCAGCATCATTTACCCCTTAAATAATCAATATATTTTTTTATAGTATCTATTTTTTCATTTACTTTTAGAGCAGAAATTAACTCAATAATCGCAGCTTCATGGGAATAATGCTTTATTTCCCTAATTCTATCATTCCAGAAACTTATTTCTTTCTCACCACGGTTTATAATTGTCTTCTTGGAATTTTCAAGTTCCCGGTTCAATGAATCAATCATGGTTTTAGTATACTTGCAGATTAACTGGTTTTGTCTTGATAAAAAACAGCGGTCTTTTTCATTATGCATTATTTCATTACTTATTACCAGACTAATACTCCAGATAAAAGATAAATCCAAATCATTACTTTCACAAATTTCTTCTTTTAATAAAAAAACGAGATGTTCCCAACTGAGAAGACATATTCTCCCATCAAGAGCTTGTCCATATACTTGGCTTCTTAATCGGGGATATTGGAAGTAGGGAGCAACTAAAACAGAAAAATCATGCTGCCCGCGCCAATCAATCATTGATTTAACTTTAAAGTCTTTCTGATTTTTTGCGGTTCTACTTAAACGAAATGCTTTTGCATCTCCAACAAGCGAGTAATTATAAGTTTTACTTCTACCAATAACATCAGCACAGTTTGATCTTTGTTGATTCACTTCAGCATTTAATCCTATCTCATGAAAGGCCTTAGCAAGCGCAATGTCGGCCACTTTAGCGAATAATTTTTCTTCACTTGAATCATGTAAAATACTTTCTGGAATGATACCTATTTCTGATAGAATTGGAATAAAACTTTTCTTGTCCAGCGAGAAGATTAATCTTTGAATCTTTTCAGAAGAATCATTAAAGGTATCAGTATTTTCAGATTCCTGTTTAATAATTTTTAAAAGTTCCTGATAGTTCATAAAAATCCCCTAGGAAGCACGCATATTTTACACTACGAAATATTTTTTAACAAATATTTCGTTACTTCGGCCTCGATAAGAATCAATACTCTAAAGAATTTCAACATTTCATTGATTATGTTAGTGCCGCAGATACAAAATCCCACGGGAAGACGAAGGAGCAATGGGAGAGTCTGGGCTCTCCGAAGATACACGTGTCGTTATCGCACAACCGCCTGATGGCGTCGGCGGTCGTCGTGCTGGAGAGGGATTAGAATATAAACCCCATCCGTAGGTTGAGCGAGGGTATCAGGAACGTCTGCGACGCGGGATCGTTTTCAAACGGGAGATAGAGAGAGCTTCCCAGCGACGGTTCGAGGTAGATGCCGCTTTCATTATCGACCGATATCGTATATCCGACCGATAGCCTCGCGATATTTTGAAAGTACTTTATTACGCCTAACCCGATCATCGGCTTATAGGCGAGACTCACCCACAATCCGGAAAAACTCCATCGAGTCAGGTAGAATTTCATCCCCACCGACGGGTGAAGATCATCGATCAGGCCGTGGAAATCGCTGAAATAGGCCAGCCCGGCCTCGATTGAGAAATAATCCGTAAGCGCGGCCTCGAAGTAAATATCCGCCGCGGGGGCTAAGGCGATGATATTCAGAATATCCACGCCGAGTGAAATCGACGGCTTCGGTTTCATCTCCGGCTCCTCCGCGAAGCAGTATGCCGCGGGAAATAACCCCATAGAAAGGATACCGGTTATCAGGAACGTTAAAAAAATGACGGAGTAACCTGATTTCATACGTCCTTCTTGATTGATATTATTTACCTGAACCGGATTACTTCCGTTTCAAAAGAAAGATTTCAGAAAATATACCCCACACGGAACATGAATAACGGGAACACCTGCTGGCCGCTCGTCTTCTCGATCTGCCAGTTCAGACCGAAACTCGGCTCGAGAAACACCCCGTCGTAATTATTCAGTATCAGTTTAAATCCCATCGAAATCTGAACCGTGTTGCTGAACGCGGAATTCGCGCCGAACATCAGCATCGGGGCATATTTCAGTCCCATCCAGAATCCCGACAACGCGCGGTCGGTAATATAGATATTAAATCCTACCGACGGCTGAAAAAAGCTTGCGGCGGCGGGGGCGCTGTAATAGATCATCCCCGCATCGATAGTCAGGATATCCGCTAACGGAGCCTCGAACTCGAAATCGACGGTCGCTGTCCCGGTGATAGCATTCACCATCGCGCGCAGAATCTCGACGCTCAGCGACGCTTTTCGCCCGGCGTAGTATCCCTCCGCGAACAGGAGCGATGATATTCCCAGAAAGACCACGACAATCAGAGCTTTTTTCATAAAATCCTCACTTTTTTTACGAAAATATGAATTAGACGCCCCTATTATATTTTCACCCGGGAAAAATGTAAAGCTGTATTATGGAACAGACTGCAAAAAAAAGCGCCCCCTCAAAGGGGGCGCTTTTATTGTTTGATACTGATTTCGATGCGTTACCGCAATAACTGGAGCATGAGCTGAGGTTTCTGGTTCGCCTGAGCGAGCATCGCGGTCGCAGCCTGTGTCAGGATCTGGTTGCGGACGAAACTCGACATTTCGAATGCCATATCCGTGTCGCGGATTCTGGATTCTGCTGCCTGCAGATTTTCGTAACCGACCATGAGTCCCTTCGCGGCATGCTGTAAACGGTTCTGGTATGCTCCGAGGTCCGCGCGCTGTTTGCTGGCTTTGGTCAAAGCCTGGTCGATCAAACCGATCGCCATGTTGGCTTTGTCCGGTGTGCTCAAACTGATGAATGAAGCGGTTTCGGGGTTACCGACGGGAGCCTTCAGACCGAGACCCTGAGAGTTCATCGTACCGATGTAAACTCTTTCTCTCTGGTCCATATTCGCGCCCATGTGCAGCCACATACTTGCCATCACGGTATTGGAACCGGAGGGTTGCGCGAAACGCCCGGTGAGCAGGTTCATTCCATTAAACTGCGCGTGTGAAGCGATACGGTCAAGTTCGTCAACCATTTCCGAAACTTCAACCTGAATCATCATACGGTCGGTGGTATCATAGATACCGTTCGCGGCCTGTACTGCGAGTTCGCGAAGACGCTGAAGGATCTGCTGAGATTCTTCAAGGTAGCCTTCCGCTGTCTGGATGAACGAGATACCGTCCATGACGTTTTGATTGGCGCGGAAAAGACCGCGGATTTGCGTCCGCATCTTTTCGGATACCGCAAGACCGGAAGCGTCGTCGCCGGCTTTGTTGATCTTCATACCGGACGAGAGCTTTTCGATGGACTTATCAGCGTCCCAGTTGTTGACAGTCAACTGGCGTTGAGCGAAGATCGCGCTGATGTTGTGGTTGATAATCATATCATCCTCCTTGATGGTGTGTGGCGACATCCTTGTCGCCTCTCCTTAATTTTTCGGATGATTGCGGTTTTCGATTAGGGTTTTTCGAATTATTTTTTAACCTATGCGGATTTCTCAAGATATTCAAATATTTTATCGTAAAATCGAACGATACGCTTGACACGGATTATCGATTGAATTAGAATGTGTATCATGTTTTAGAAAGGGGTTGCAACATGAAAAATCTTGTAACACACACACACACACAGCATTTAGCGTTTTATCGCGTCTCGCCGTCATACTAATCATGTCCGTCCTGTCGAATTGCGCCATAGTCGAAGAAATCATTACATCGCCTGAAATCGACCTTTTGGATAATTCCTACTGCGAAGTCCCGCAGCTTTCCATCCGGGAACTCGATAACCTGACGAATATCTACACCAACAGCGTATATTGGCGGGTATCGAAGGGCTGTTCCGTCATGGAAATGAGCGCGTTCGCCGGGATGGAAGGTTTCGACGGCGCGATCCTCGCGGCGAAACCGGTCGTCATCTACGGGTGGGACGGCGCGCCGAAATATTTCGAATGGCGCGTGTTCAAGGACGGCGCTATCGTCGGGGCGATTGTCGCGAACGCCAGCAAATTAGTCTGCCGCCCGGTGGTCTACGTCCTGCGAATGGTAAATAGTTACGGGATACTGACGAACTACCCGGCGGGCACGATAATTATCGACGACGACTACCCGTATTACGTAAGGTGCGCCCCTGTGTTTGGACAGATTTAGGGGCAAGTTAAGTTGAATCTTGCTGTGCTCTTTTCTTACATCAGTCATTCTAAGCCGCCTTTCCGGTTTTGTCAACAGGCGAAAAGTATATCGAAGCCGGCGGCTTATAACCCAGGCTCTGGTGCGGTCTTTCATGGTCGTAGTATCTAAAG
>JABLXV010000026.1 GCA_013177895.1 Brevinematales bacterium
ATACTTTATTGTGAACTATAATCATCATTGGATTATAGAACGATTGGGATATCAATCCCCGGTTTGTTACCGTGAGAATCAGGAAAAATTAGGCTTAAAAATTGCTTGATTAATTGGGGCCAATACACCTGCTCTATCCAAGATTTGATTTCATTCCAAATTATTACTTCACTTTTTCTATACCCATATTCATCATCACTATTTCTCATTTTAAATTTACATTCAATAATATATAATACATTGCCTTTTTGACATCCTATATCGACTTGAGCTGAAATTCCTCGGTTTAAATATATATTTTCCGGATTCTCCCAAATTTTATATTCCTTCTCATTAAATGTTTCGATAACAAACGACCTAACTTCTTCTTGAAAAAGAGACCCTCTGTTACTCGCAATTTCACTTTTTCTTGATTGATATACTTTTTCTGTCCATGTATTTAATATATCATAAACTGCAAGCCAATTAATAATTATTATGCTGTTAGAAATGACAAGTAATGGAAGAAATCCTCGAACAAATGGATTGATTATTTCTTTGTTTATGCAATTATTCATGAATTGTTCAATTACTAAATCCCTTTTTCTTTTTTTTTCTTTTTCAGTTTTTGCAAATGATTCTTTAAAAAGCATAGTGTATATATCAAGAAAAATATTTTTCATTGTTGTAATAAAATCATTTTTATCAGCAATTGAATATCCATTGAGTTTAATATTACTAATTATTCTTTCTTGTCTCAACCCACAGTCATCTTGACCAAAAGCGAATCTTGACCATGTTAGTGTACAAAGACAACAAACAATGTGCTTTGGATTCATATTATATACTTGAATATTCATTTCCTCCCAAAATTCTACGTAAGATAAAAATATATTCGTGTTTAAAAATATAAAAGAATAAGGAGAATAATATTCTTTTGTTTCAATATAAATTCCAGAGCAAATTAGTGGGTAAGATGGGGTTTCATTTATGATATCAAAAAACGGAGCATTTATTGAAAACATATATAAAATTTTATTGTATTTGCTATTTCTATCATCAATAAGATTCATTAAAAATTCAAGTTCCTCAGAAGCTTTCGTTGAATATCTATTTTTATTCAGTATTAATCTACATCCTTTATTTACTCTTCTCAAACCCGAGGTTAACAAATAATATTCTTCTGCAATGAAAACCATCTCTATTGAAGAAAGAATATCAATGTCATTTAATAAAGGGATTAAAGTATTGTTATTTTTCCCAACATCATCATATTTATCAGAACCATACTTAAAAATAAAACAATCCAGAGTTTTTCTAATAAAAAAAGATGTCTCCACCTGACGATATTCGTTTAAAAGAAAGTCATACCTGAGTTTTCTTATAATTTGTAACCAAAAAAATGTGCTGTGCTTATTAATTAATTCTTCAAGAATATTTTCAAGTTTTCCTGCTAGATTCAAAAAGAAATCTGATCTTTCTTTAAACGTTGAACTATTCTTTCGATAGATATCCCTTTCCTCGCAATACAACCTATAAAACCTTTCTTTAAAAGTGTTCTTCATTTCAGCTACTTTTTTCACGTTATTTAGTAAAAAAACATCTAGATATTGTTTAACGTCAATATTAAAGCTCATAAACCACCAAATTAATCATACTTTCATTCAATAACCCAAATCAATATTATAGTCATTATGAAATTTTTGTCAATCATTACGTATGCCCCGTCACCCTGAGCATCGTCGAAGGGTGTATATACCTCCCCCATAATTTTATTTTTCCCACGATATAAGTTATAATATTGCTCGACGGAAACCGGAGGCGAACATGGAATACGAGGCAGTCATCGGGCTGGAAGTGCATGTCCAGCTCAATACCGCGACAAAAATCTTCTGCAGCTGTTCTACCGAATTCGGCGCGGCTCCCAATTCGCACGTGTGCGAAATATGTATGGGCCAGCCGGGCGTACTGCCGGTGCTGAACCGCGAGGCGCTCGACAAGGCGGTCAAGGCCGGACTCGCGCTGAACTGCGGGATTTCGGACTACTCCAAGTTCGACCGTAAAAATTATTTCTATCCCGACCTCCCCAAGGGTTACCAGATATCGCAGTTCGATTATCCCATCTGCGGGACCGGGCACCTCGATATCGACCTGCCCGACGGGACGACCAAGCATGTCGGCATCACCCGCGCGCATCTCGAGGAGGACGCCGGGAAACTCGTGCATACCGAGGGCGCCGCGTACTCGCTGGTCGACCTGAACCGCGCGGGAGTACCGTTACTGGAAATAGTCTCCGAGCCGGATATGCGTTCGTCCGAGGAGGCGTTCCACTACCTCAAATCCCTGCGTAATATTATGAAGTACATCGGCGTCAGCGACGTCAACCTCGAAGAGGGGAGTCTCCGCTGCGACGCCAATATCTCCATACGCCCCATGGGCGAGACCAAGCTCGGCACGAAGGTCGAGGTCAAGAATATGAACAGCTTCAACGGAGTCCGCAAGGCGATCGACCATGAGATCGAGCGGCAGATATTCGCGGCTGAGAACGGCGAACGGATCGTGCAGGAGACCCGTCTCTACGACGCCGCCGCCAATAAGACCCATCCCATGCGGAGCAAGGAGGAGGCCAACGATTACCGTTACTTCCCCGAGCCCGACCTCCCGCCGGTCTGCGTGACCCCCGAGGAGATCGATACGATACGTAAGACTCTGCCCGAACTGCCGCGCGGGAAAATGCGCCGTTTCGAGGCCGATTATAAGATCACCCGGCAGGACGCGATTACGCTGACCGACGATTTCGAGCTCGCGGCGTATTTCGAGGAGTGTCTCAAGGGATACAAGGGCGAGCCGAAAAAGGCCGCGAACTGGATACAGGCGGAGGTGATGGCGATACTGAACGAGCTCTCGATGGGAATCACCGAGTACGCCGCGAAAATGATGCCCGCCGCGCAGGTCACCGAGCTCCTGAACTTCGTCGAGGACGGCACGATCACCGGGAAGATGGCGAAGGACGTGTTCGCCGCGATGGTCGACACTAAAAAGACCGCGAGACAGGTGATCGGCGAGAAGGGGCTGAAACAGGTCAGCGACAGCGGCGAATTGGAGAAAGTTGTCGATAAAGTAATCAGCGATAACCCGGCGGAAGTCGAAAAGTACCGTTCCGGGAAAAAGAACGTCATCGGGTTCTTCGTCGGCCAGATTATGAAGGATACCAAGGGACAGGCCAACCCGAAGATGGTGAACGAGATACTGACGAAGAAGCTGGATCAGGCTTAAAGTAAAAAAACAGGGGTAGAAGCAGTACGTTTTTACCCGCAATAAACATGGGAGGAATCATGAGAATTCTGGCTATAGTATTAGTAATGGCGGCCGCGCTTCTGAACGCGGCAAACGGTGTCACCCTTAAAAAGATCGCGACATTCAACGGAATGGGCGCGCCGAAAGCGGTCGAAGTATCGCCCGACGGGACATGGGTGACCGTGATGAACCTGGAAGGGATGAATGTAACGATTATCGACCCGAAGACCCTCACAGTTATTAAGGTAGTCAACTTCGCTCCTTATAAAACATCGGCTCCCGGTCATAATTACACCACGCATGAAGCGATCTCGTCATTCGCGGAAAAACCGGTGGAGTGCGGGTTTACTCCCGACGGCCAGTACGCATGGGTATCGTTCCATAACGGCGCATGTGTCGTCCGTATCGACAAGAACGAGATGGATCCGCCCGACGGAATGCTTTCCCAGAAAGCTAAGATCGAGGATAAGGTAAATAAGAAATCCTACGTGAAGACTATGCCTAAAGTTAAAGTACTCAGCACCCCGAAGGTCATTCAGGTGACCCCCGACGGGAAGTACGTGCTGGTCGCCAACTGGTTCGGCCAGTCCATATCGGTGATCGACGCGGCGTCGATGAAGAAGATCAAGGATATCAAAACCGGGGATAATGTTATCCCGCGCGGTATCGCGATCACTTCCGATTCCAAGATCGCGTATGTCGCCAATATGAAGGGCGGTTCTATCGCGGTCATCGACCTCGTCAAGCTCGAGAAGGTCAAGAACCTTTATATCACCGGAAACCCCCGTCATATCGTGCTTTCCCCGGATAACAAATTCCTCTATATCACCGACAACTCCGGCGGTAAGGTCATCAAGTACGATATCGAAGCGGGTAAAATAGCTAAATCGCAGTACGTCGGCGCAATGGCTCGTACTGTCGCGATTACCCCCGACGGGAAGTACCTGATAGCCGCGGCGCACGGCGCGGATCTCCTTGTAGTTCTGGACTCCGATACATTGGCGATCCTGTCGAAAACCACCTTCTTCAAGCCGATGGGGATATCCGTATCGCCCGACGGGAAGCAGGTTTGGGTATCGAGTTACGGCGGCGGATATGTCAGCGCGTTCGAACTCACGGAATAACGGTTAACCCATTGAAAATATCGGTAATCGGCGCGGGCGGCTGGGGAACCGCGCTCGCGATACGCGCCTCGAAGCGTCACGATGTCACTCTGTGGTCGTACTCCGAGACGGAAGCGGAATCGATCCGTTCCGCGCGCGAGAATAAGGACTACCTTCCGGGCGCGCCTATTCCCGATAACATACTGGTAACAAGCGACCGCGCCGCGGTGAATGAGTCCGATATGTGGCTCTTCGCGGTGCCGTCGCACTTTTTCCGCGGTACAGTCCGTCTCTTCTCCGATATGCCCCGCGCCGGCAGGATTTTAGTCAGCGCGACCAAGGGCTTCGAATTCCCGTCCGAAAAACGCATGAGTACCGTGCTCGCCGAGGAACTCCCCGACGGCGGCAGTATCACCGTCATCTCAGGGCCCAGTCATGCCGAGGAAGTCGCGCACGGCCAGCCGACCGGAGTAGCGGCGGCGTCCTCCGACGAGGCATGCGCACGCGCGGTGCAGGAAGCGTTCTCCGACGAGACATTCCGCCTCTATACGAACGACGACGTACTTGGGGTCGAGGTCTGCGGCGCGGTAAAGAACGTGATCGCGATCGCGGCGGGAGTCCTTCGGGGGCTGGGGTACGGCGACAATACGATGGCCGCGCTGATTACGCGCGGGCTCGCGGAAATACGGAGGCTCGGCCTCGCGCTCGGCGCGAAAGAGTCTACCTTCTCCGGGCTTGCCGGGATGGGCGACCTTGTCGTGACCTGTACGAGCAGGCACAGCCGTAACGGGCGTACCGGCGAACTTCTCGCCTCGGGAAAGACGATGGAACAGATCACCGGCTCGATGAAAATGGTCGCCGAAGGGGTGGAGACAGTCAAGACGGCGGTAAAATTCGAGGACGAGCTCAATATCCCCATGCCTATTTCCAGAGCAGTCTACCGGATGCTCTACGAACATTCCGACCCGCTTCAGGAACTCGGTTCCCTGATGACCCGTCCGTTAAAAAGCGAAACCATCTAAGGAGTACATCGTGCTTCTCACTATCGATATCGGGAATACGAATATCACCTACGGCGTGTTCGACGGCGGCGGCGAAGTGATCCAATACGCGAACTCGAAGACCGACAAGCAGATGACGACCGACGACCTCGCGGTGCATTTTTTCCGTCTCCTCGACCTGTGGGGGATCGGTAAATCCGGCATCACGGGAGTGATCGTCTCAAGCGTCGTGCCGCGTCTCGACTACCCGTTCCAGCACATGTTCGGCAAATATATGAACATCGCGCCCGTTTTTATCGACCGCGCGCTGATACCGGTCAGGATCGAGTACGACAACCCCGATGAAATCGGCGCCGACCGTATTGTGAACGCCTACGCGGGGATATGCATGTACCCCGGTAAAAACCTCATCATCGTCGATTTCGGCACCGCCACCACGTTCGACGTGGTCTCCGCGGATAACACCTATATCGGCGGCCTGATCGTTCCGGGTATTCTGACATCATTGAGCGCGATGGAGGAAAAAGCCTCCAAACTCCCGCATATCGATTTATCCATCACGCCGAAACTGATCGGCAAGAATACGGTCGACGGCATCCGTTCGGGGCTCCTCAACGGGAGCGGGGCGATGATGGACGAAGTGAACCGCAGGATCAAGGCCGAAATGGGATGGAAGGATTGCGTGATTATCGCGACGGGAGGCCTGAGCGAGCTAATACAACAGTCATCTACGTCGATAAATATAATAGACAAACACCTGACATTGAAGGGTTTGTATTATATCTGGAAGCTGAAGAATGCTTAAAAGGGCTTCGATCCTTGTCTTATTAATTCTGACCGGCGCGTTTTATAATTTCACGAGCGCGGACGTCCCTCCCGGAAAGGGCGCGGTATCGCTCGTGAAATTCTGCAAGGATTACCATCTCCACCTGAAAATCAATCTCGACCTCGGATACTGCGACCTGATGAACGACGACCTGAAAGTGCGTCTTTTCCTAACGATGCCCTATCTGGTGCACAAGGATAAAGTTTACTATTTCGACGAGCGCCTCGGCACGGATTCCTCCGGGGGTATCGTGCTCCCCAAGGCCTACGCGGAAACGCTGATTAAAATAGTTAAAAAGTTCTCCGATATGAATCCCCCGTTAAACGGTAAGGTGATCGAGACGGAGCAGTTCGTGGACATGGGGAAACTGACTAACACGCAGAAGAAAACGAACGCCGCGCCCGTTAATCCCGGGATACACGAAAACATCATAATTATAGAAGAAGTTTCGACGAATAAAAAGCCCGGTATTACGGCGGTCGAGGAAATCAAGCCCGCGAAAATCACCAACCAGAAATCTACCAACGATTTAAAGAGTGACAAAACTCCGCCGGCTTGTTATAATAATGACGGATTTGTCCCGATCAACGCGATCATAATCGACGCGGGGCACGGCGGAAACGACCCCGGGGCGCTCGGAAAATCCGGCGCTAAGGAGAAGGATATCGTCCTGAACCTCGCGAAAATGGTGTACCTGAATTTCAAGCCGGAACCCGGCCTGAAGGTATTCCTCTCCCGGAAGACGGACGTGTTTGTCACGCTCGAGGACAGGGTGGAGTACAGTTCGAAGGTCGCGAAGGACTATCACGCGATTTTCGTGAGCATCCATGCCAACGCCAGCCCGGATAAGAACGCGAAGGGGATCGAGGTATACTACCTGTCGGACAATGTTTCCGATATGGAGTCCACGCAGGTGGAGGTGCTCGAGAACGCTGGGTTCTCCAAAACGGATGTGGAAAAGACCGCGGTGCTTTATTCGATTATCGCCGATCTGATACATGACGGTATCAAGCTCGAATCCCAGCAGATGGCGAACTTCGTATATAAGACGCTGGTCAATACCACGAAAGCCCCCGGACGCGGCGTGAAGGCGGGGAATTTTTACGTGCTGAAATATAACCCGATCCCCGCCATACTGGTCGAGGTCGGATTTATATCGAGCAAAGAGGAAGAGAAGCGTCTGCTATCGAAGGACTACCAGGAACTGGTGGCGAAAGGGTTATACTACGGGATTAAGAAATATGTAACAGAGTACAATAAAACGAAAGGATTTTGCCAGTGAAAGTAAAAAGATGGATAGAGGACCATAAGGTTCCGCTCATACCGGTAAGCATCATCGTCGTGGTACTGGGAGTCGCCGCATGGCTGACCATCCGTTTTCTCATGCTCAGCCAGATGCAGTACACGTTCTACTACCCCGATATGCTGTTCCAGAAGATGGAATCGGAGCCGCGTTCGCTGAAAATCAACCCCGTGACGGACTATATGGAGCAGAAACTGGTGGAGGATTATTTCCTCGGCCCGTTGAAGTACGAGCTTCGGATGCCGGTGGAGGACGACCTGAAGGTATCGGATATATGGCTGGTCCGCGATAAGAGCTCGACGGGAATCGTCGTCAATTTCAGCGATAAGCTTTCGGTTTATATCCGCGATAAGAACGACCAGATGGTGTGGCTGATTCAGGGGCTGTTAATGACGCTGAAACACAACACCGGCGTGAAGCAAATTGTGCTTTTAGAGCGCGGAAACAAGATACCCGAGGGGCAATATATAGGGAAATGGCAGCCCGCGTTCCCGATACTTGTTGAATAAAATTTTTTTTATAAAGTATTAAACTTATCAAGCGCGTAAGTCGATGATAATAAGGCACAATTTACAGACTCATTTTTTACGAAAAGTTAATCGGAAATGCTTGACTTTTTGAGAAAAAATAGACAAAATATACCATAAAATAGTCTATCTACGGAAGGGAAATATTAATTCAAGGAGTGAAGATATGCGGACAAAAATTCTCGGCGCAGCGGTTGCTCTGGTTGCTTTTTTCTGCGGCAGCGTTTACTCTGCCACGGAGAAGGTTCTGATCGATTTTACGGAATTTGAAAAGAATATGACTCAGGTTCTGGATAAGGATAAGCAGGTTCACAAGGAAGAAATAGCTAAACATCCCGAACTTGATTTCGCTCAGTACGGTTATCCGACTGTCGAGTTTTCCATCGATGATTGGAAGCTCGAAATGTGGAGAATCAAGCTGAACTCTTCGGCAAATACCGTAAAAAACAATCTGGACTCCTACTGCCAAAAAGTTGAAAGTAAGAGATTTGGCACGGTTATGGGTGTGAGAATCCATTTCCCCCAGTGGAAGTTCCTTTCATGGGCATTGGTCTCGCCTCCCTACGATTTTTTCGCCTACTACGATAACGGTTCTTATGTGAACCAGCTTACCGCCGACGGCGAAAATGAAATGCCTATGGGTGTTTTGGTCAATGTCGGACAGATCAAGTATATTCAGGCATGGGTTTACGGCTTGAATTATACACATCAGATCGCTCTTCGTCTGAAAGACCGCGACGGCAATATCCAGGAATATTTCCTCGGACATACGCAGTTCGACGGCTGGCGCCAGCTGACTTGGGTGAACCCTGTTTATGCTGACGATATCCGCGACCGCATACTGCAGCGTATCCCGTTGTATCCGTTGAGCTATCCTTATGTGAAGTTTGACTCCTATGTAGTTTACAAGCCGGAAACCGATAATGGCGGCGACTTCATCATCTACTTCAAAGATGTAAAGCTCGCTTTCGACCGCGCGATTGTCCGCGAAAGTTTAGATATAGAGGACGAAAAGTGGTGGGGAATTCTCGCCCAGAAGACGCTGGATCAGAAATTATATGAACTCAAGACTATAGGCGAGCAGCTTCACCTGATGAAACAGGAACAGATGAGAATGTCTAATGAAACAGTTCCCGGTGGTGGAGCTAACTAAGCTTACCGTTAATCCGGAGGGGATTAATCCTATAAATATAAAGAGGCTATCTACGGATAGCCTCTTTTTTATTATGCTCGATGCCGCTAATATGGATTTCCTGATCAAGAATGTATTTCATCCGTCAGAACTGACAGATCAATGAGTTTTAACTCAAATTGACTGCTTCGCGGCGCTCGCAGTGACGGGATACTTTCCGATATCCCGTGCATTAGAACGAATCGTAGATGAGTTTCAGCATCAGCAGATCGCCTTCGACATTCGGGCTTTCGCACACCAGCGCTCCCCCCGCATCGTAATCGTATAGAACCTTCAATATCTCGCGGTAACGGACGTCGCTTTTCCGGAATATCGTATGCCGCCGCTCCCCCGATTCGCCGTACTCTATCCCGGAAAAATGGATATGCATATTTTTCAATACGTCGCCGCCAATATCATGGTCGAGCATTTTCAATATCCGCTCGACTTCGTCGTAGGAATTATTTTTCCCGGTACGGGCATGCCAATGCGACAGGTCGATACATGGAAGGACGCTCCCGCCGAGATTGGCGCTCATCTCCACCAGCTCGTACAATGTGCCGAACTGGGACTTTTTCCCCATCAGTTCCGGGCGAATCCATACCCTCAGCGCTTCCTTGCCCGCGAGCTGGACGATATGTTCCAGATGCTTCTGGATACGCGGGAATACGAAACGCGGCTGTTCCCCGAGATAGTACCCGGGGTGAAAAACCATGCTCCATCCGCGGGCGACGTCGAGAGAGCGGGCGGTCTCAAGTATCGCCTGGTAACTTTTTTCGATAATTTTGGGGTCTTTGGAATTCAGATTGATAGTGTACGGGGCGTGCGCGGTCAGGACAAGACCCAACTCTTTCGCGAGGAGTCCCACCTGCTTCATCAGCGGAAAATTCTGGCGGATACCGCGCCCGAACTCCAGCTCCATTCCGTCGAGACCCAACGCTTTAATACGCCGGAGACCGTTCAGTAAAGTGCGCGGCCTCGCGGAAATCGGGATTCCCGCCGTTAAAAAATAGAGCCGGTCCATAAAAACAGTTAAAAAAGATTGAGGAGCGTTTCTTTTGACGGATAAAAAGTATCCGAAGACTCCCGAATCGCCTGTTCGGTAAAGAAGCCTACCGCAACAATCGATTCATCCTGCGCGACAACATGAACACCGGCTAGCGCATCGTCGGGAACCTCGGCAAGAAACGCGATCAGAACGACATGCCGCTCGGTCTCGGGGCTGATATACTCGTCGATAAATAACAGATCGCTGACGTCCGCGTTATCGAACCCGAGTTCCTCGCGAAGCTCGCGTTTCAGCGCGTCTTCCATCGTTTCGCCGAACTCCACTTTTCCGCCGGGCAAAACCCAGTAACGGCTTTCTCCTCTCTCATGGCAGGCCAATAATAAAGCATTATCGTTGCCGAATATTGCGCCCTGTACTCGCACCTTCACAACCGGTTTCATATTCTGATCCTTTCAATTTTTTCAGATATTCGTAATTTCTACCCCATCGGTAAGTTACCATAGAAATACCGATTTTACAAGTAAAAAATAATATTTTCGTTAAGTCATTTGCTCAATTAATTGTATATCGGCGTTCCTAAAGACTTCCGCAACGTTTTTTATGGCGCTTTTTTAAATCGGCGGCGTTATAGCGACGGGTCTAATATCGCCATCGCCTGGTACTTCTTCCCCGTTTTCAGGAATTTTACCACCACATACGAGAACGGTTTACCGTTGATATATTTAAATGCCTGGACATACATTTCGTTGTCCTTCGCGGTCACGGAATCGAATACTATCGTAATATTCGTATGAATGGACGCGGATAGCTTCCGGTCGGTTGCCAGCGTCTTCCATGTCACATCCTCCTTCTCCACCTTTAACTCCGTAGGATCCTCCGTCCCGATCGCCAGAATTTTCTGATCGAACGGACGGTTCTGATAAAAGAGGTTGACTTGCTCGTTCAGGATGCCGATGGGGGTCTTTGCCTGATCGATACGGTTATCGTAGAGACAGTATTCCAATACCGACGAGGGAGATTCGAGCGATAGGGATATGATCTTATCGTCGAAACTCAGGTTCGTCAGCAGCTCTTTATCGAGCGTCACGAAGTTGGAAAACACGTTCGTCACAGTCGTATAGATCAGTATCGCGGACACGGGTATCGGGAACGTGCTCTGGAGGATGGCCACATACTTGGGATGCTTTGCCTGATTGGTCATACCCGCTTCAATCAGATCCAGGCTCAGGTTATACATCTTCAACGGCTTCAGAAGCGCCATCGCGTCCGTATTGATGAGCGAGTACCCGTTCTTGGGTTTTGCTCCGGGCTGCATCGCCTTCGCGGTGGTAATCAGTTCGTTCAGCCTGATCCGGGTAAATTGGTATTTCTTATAGAGTATCTCGACGAATTTAAAAAACTTCTCCCCGGTGTTATCGAACGCATATCCGAGGGTATTCACCGCGCAGAAAAAATCCCATATCGGGTTCTCGGTCTGGTTCTTCATAAAGAGGTTCTGCAGGATAAAACGGTTCCGTTCGAGCACCTTATCGTAAAGGTTGGGGAATTTTACCTTCAGCACCATCGATCCGAGGTACTCCGTCATACTTTCCGCTAAAAGGTGAGAATCATCCTCGAAACGGATGAGCGTCGAGAAATAAGCGTGCGATATTTCATGCGCGAGTATCTCGAATAGCTTGAGTTCGCTATTTTTCGGCAGGAATGGTATCGCGGAATAAATCACCTGCTTCTCGTTTTGGAGTCCCGCGAATGAGAAAATGCTCGGCGAGACATGGATGCAGTTCGCGAAATACTCCCCGTCGATAAACATCTCCATCCCCTTATACTGGGACAACTGGTTGACGACATGGATTTCCGAGAACGGGTATCCCCCGACTTTCTCACGGAGAGTCGTCATGGAGAAACTCGCATATTCGAGAATTTTATCGACATTCTGGGTGTTATCGGAATACAGGTAAACATCCCCTAGGTGGTATCGTTTTAACGGCGCGATGAAAAGGCTGCCTGTAAGGATCGGGAACGGGACTTCGCTGTCCCATTGGGAGATCCTGTCGGTATCGGTAATTCCCTCGGATGTGAGTTTCCCGCCCATGACGGAATAAAAGTTTTTCGGGGTTCTGATGGTAAGTGAAAAGTTGAAATTGGGGACTTCGGCGAACGGGAGAGGCAGCCATATCTTCTTCGAGTCGAAGAAGAGGTAGTTCTTGGTGATAACGAAACGGTCTTCGTAAATCGGGCCCTGCACTTTAAATACCAGAGACACAGTCGCGGTCTTTTCGCTCCCCAGAGGCGGGATTTTAATACGGTAGATGCCGTACCCGTAACCGATACCCTGCTCCACCCCGATTGACTGGCCCGCGTAGAACACATGATCGAGGGTCACCGAGGGGTGCGAGATGAGATAGACCTCGTCTATCGCGGTATCGCGGAAATTTTTAATAGTATATTCAATTCTGCCGGAGAGCAGAGATTGTTCGGGATTGTATTCTATAGTACCGCTGACGGAAATCAGCGATACGGTTCGCTTGAGAAAGAACTCTTCACAGGAAGATAAATAGAGAAAAAATAGAAGAAAGAACCCTCCGGCGAGAAGGCGAACTGCTTTCATGAAACACCCCTGCCATATCACGGCCTGTTGACGAACTGTTTTTGTCATTGCGAGGTAATCCCTCAGGATTAGCGAAGCAATCTATTTTATTAATAGGTATAATGTTATACAGACTGCTTCTTCGCTTTGCTCATCGCAGCGACAGGAAACGATAGAATTTTCCTGTTCGTCATCAAGCCCTATCAGAGCGTCCCGTTTTACCGAATTCCGAAAATCCTCTTAATGAAGTTCCATATGCGTTGGAATATATTCGGCGAAACCAGGCTCTTTTTCTTTTTCATTCCGTCCAGAAGCTCGTCCTGACTGAAATCCTTGCGGATCATATTTTCTTCCATCTCCATTTCGAGGAATTCGATATTATCCCTGGGATCGACTATTTTCGCCTCGACTTCTTCCAGACCCAACTCCCTGGCAGCGGTCAATCGGCGGTAACCCGCGATCAACTCGTTATCACCGGTCAACAATATAGGATTTAATATTCCATGCTTCTTTATGCTTTTTTTCAGATTGGATAGATCACCGATGTCCTTACGGACTCTTTTCCCGACTCGTATGTCCTTAATTTTTACGACCATCATGCACCTCATTATAAAAATACCGGTTTTTATTATAACGGATAATACCGTTTTCGTCAATTTTCGAGCGGTTACTCATTAAAATTCCGGGATTTCCCGCGCTTTAACTCATGCTCTTGAAAATACTTCCGACAAAATATATAGGACATTTTTTCCAAGGAGGGTCATATGGCAAGTCTGTTGAGGGGAATCTTGCCTTTCGTCCTGTTCATGCTTCCCGCCGTATCGATGTTTCCCGTCAAAATCGAGTACAACATTCTCAAGGGTCTGAAGTACCGTATGAAAATCATGGTCTATCAGGATATTTACCTGAACGGAAACTATCATTCGAGCATCGAATCGATGAACAAGGCGCTTCTCGAGGTACTGTGGGTCACCAACGGTATCGGGTTCTACCGCGGCAAGTTCAATTATTACCAGAAGAAGGCGAATACCGACATGTCGATGCAGTTGATGACTGTGTACGACTCCGAGTTCTACCGCAACACGCAGGGGCAGATGAAGGTGCCCAAGCAGTTTATCATGCCTACCCTGCGCGGCATCCCGTCGTTCCCGACGAACGAGCTGAAGGTCGGCGACACTTGGTGGGCGGACGCGGAGGAGCTGCACGAGGGTATCCTCACCGGCGCGAAAAATATCCTGCGCTTCGCTCTCAACGTGCATTACACCTACATGGGGCTGCAAACCAACCTTTCCGGCCAGCTTCTCGCGCACTTCTATGTCGATTATCACGCGATCCAGTACCCGAAGAACGACCCGGATATTATGAGCTTCACCGGATTCTCGCACATGGATTTCTATTGGGATATGCTCCTCGGCGGGCCGCACGCCTACACCGAGGAATACTCCTTCCTGTTCACATTCCACGATGGCCAGACGGTGCTCTATAACGGCACGACCTCGGCGACCGTCGATTACCTGACCGATATCACGAACGACGCGAAAGTCAAGCTCACGCAGGAGCTTTCCAATAAGCTCGGTCCCGCTTCGGGCGCCGGACTCAAGGAGACTCCCGACGCGATTGTCGTCAACCTCGGCAATATCCTGTTCGATTACAATATGGCGACCCTCAAGCCCGAGGCGAAAACTATCCTCGATAAGGTCGCGGAGGTGCTGAACCTGCACCCGTCGCTGGATATCGAGGTGTCCGGGCATACCGACAACACCGGCAAGCCGGAGAACAATATGACGCTGTCCGAGCTCCGCGCGAAAGCGGTCGTCGATTACCTGATATCGAAGGGCGTCGACCCCGACCGGCTGTCGTATATCGGTTACGGGAGCACGAAACCCATCGCGCCGAACACGACCGAGGAAGGGCGCGCTCTGAACCGGCGGGTTGAAATAAAGATACTGACGAAGGAATAGACGCTTATGTAAACGCGATATATTCCGAGAATCTAAAGGTAGAAGTAACGGAGCGTAATATGAGGCGATTCGTGGTAGTATCCCTTTTAACGCTGGTATCCGTTTCCCTTTTCGCGGTCAAGCTCGAATTCAAGGACCCGGCGGGACGCAAATACCGTATTAAAAGTATGATAACGCAGAAAATCTATTATAAAAACAAGCTGGTCGGCGCCGAAGAGACCATGTTCAAAACCGTGATGGAAGTACTCGACGTATCCGGTAAGACCGCGCATTACGCCGGGAAGTATTTCGACCTCTCCAAGAAAGCGGATTATCATGAATCCTACAAACTCGAAAACCAGTACGAAACCACCGAATTCTACCGCGACAACCTCGGACTGATGAAAGTACCGGCGCAGTTCATGATGCCCACCCTGCGCGGAGTCCCGACTTTCCCGTCCTACGACCTCACCCCGGGTATGTCGTGGAACGCACCCGCCGAGGAGCTGATCCTCGGTACCGCGTCGAACAATATCCATGTCAGCATGAACGTCTCGTACAAATATATGGGTATAGTGACCAATAACGGCAAGCCCCTTGCGTTCCTGCTGATCGATTACCATATCGCGCACCATCCCGACAACGACCCCGAACTGGCGTCGTTCACCGGGTACTCACATATCAATTATTTCTGGAGCATGGAATACGGCGGCCCCTACTCCTATTCCGACGAATTCAACTTCACGTTCACCTATAAAAAGGGCGACACATGGCGGATAGAGGGGACGTCGGAGGCGGTAGTCGAAGTAGTCGAGGATGTGACAAAGCCCGAGAAGGCGAAACTGGTCACCGAGATCACCGACAAGCTGAAGAACAAGCCCGGCGCGGAGATCAAGACCACCGACGACGGGATAATCGTCAATATGGGGCAGATACTGTTCGATATCGACAAGGCCTCGCTGAAACCGGAGTCGAAGGCGGTGCTCGATAAGCTCGCGGAAGTTCTGCGGAAATATCCCCTGCTGGATATTCAGGTCTCCGGGCACACCGATATTACCGGCAACGAGAAATGGAATATGACCCTGTCCGAGCTCCGCGCGAAAACTGTGGCGGATTACCTCGTATCGAAGGGGGTCGATCCCCTGCGTATTTCCTACATCGGCTGCGGGAGTTCCAAGCCCATCGCGCCGAACAATACCGAGGAAGGGCGGATGCTGAACAGACGTGTGGAAATTAAGATCATTACGAAGGAATAGACGGGAGGACATCATGGTAAAAGGAATCTATACCGGCGCGAGCGGAATGATCGCCACCGAGAACGAACTCAACTCGGTCGCGAACAACCTCGCTAACGTCAACACCGACGGGTATAAAATGGAGACAAGCGTCCTCAAGGCGTTCCCGGAGATGCTTGTCAAACGGCTGAATGACGACGGGCTGGTGGTATTCCCGCTCGGCTCCTACGACCTCGGCCCGGTGGTCGGGAAAATGGGCACCGGCGTGGAGTTCAACGAAGCGTTCATCCGTTTCGAGCAGGGCAACCTGCAGGAGACCGGCAACGAGTTCGATTTCGCGCTCGAGGGTCAGGGTTTTATGACTATCATGACTCCCGACGGGGAACGCTATACCCGCGACGGGAATTTTAAGATAAGCGTGGACGGCTTTCTGGTCGATAAGGAAGGAAATAAGGTGCTCGGCGAGAACGGGCCTATCCAGATCGGCCAGAATAATTTTGCGATCGATAACTTCGGTAACGTCTATGCCAACGCGGACGTCCCGTGGAACCAGTTCACCGACAAGTCCGGCAACGACTGGAAGAATATAATCAAGCTCGATAAACTGAAGATCGTCGATTTCCAGGAGAAACGCTACCTGAAGCGCGAGGGGTACAGTATGTACGCCGCGACCGAACTTTCCGGCCCCGCGTTCGTGATGCCCGATAATATCAAACCGAAGGTCTATCAGGGCTTTGTCGAGAAATCGAACGTTAACCCCGTATGGGAAATGACGCGGATGATAGAAATACAGCGCCTCTACGAGGCGAACCAGAAGGCCATCCAGACCGAGGACGAGATGCTGAATAAAGTCATCAACCAGGTCGGACGGGGAATGGCGTAGCACCGTTTTTTAAATAAAAAACGCCCCGCGGATATGATAAATGTTCGCGGGGCGATTGTTTTATATCGGCTTACTCTTAAACTTCCTCATCCTTGCGGCGGAGATACCCGATCAGGTAAATAATCCCGTAGATCGCGGATAGCAGGACGCCCCCTCCGATCACTCCCAGCGAAACCTTCAGAAGCGACGACGCGGGCTCGAACCTGAACTCCACGGTGCAATCCCCTGGCTCGAGCTTGACTCCCTGCATGATATAATTCACCTTCAGGAGTTCCGCGGGCTTACCGTCGACATACACCTTCCACTCGGGGTCGAATCGCGTCACATTCAGCAGGATACCGCCCTGCTGGTTGGATATGACATTGATTTTCAGATACCACGGCTCATACTCGACCACCTTCTGCGGAATCACGTCCGCGACATTGGTCGAATTATCGGGCATATTCCCGAGCACGACCGCCGCCTTATGGAAGTCGAACGCGGGATTCGCGAGATACTTCAACGCGTCGGCGTTATTGGTCACCGCCACAAAGGCGGGGAAAAGCCCCACCCTCGGGAGCGGGTTCTTTACCGCGAACAGGTACTGCGTCGTATTATATATCCCGGGCAAACTCTGGATATAGGCAAAATTCGTGTTATTGGTCAGCGAATAGACAAAAATCTGCGGCTGCTGACCCGTATAGATTCTGCCGTCGGTAATCAGGTACTTCACGTTGGCGATCTGGAATAGCCGGACGTTCAGGTTGATCAGATCGTCCAGCGACTGCACCATACTGCCGTTGACAGTGTTCAGCATAGCCCTGAAGAACGCGTCATACTCGGGTTCGACGCGCGACATGGCGGTGGTGTCCAATGTATCGATGCCGTAATATTTAAAGTTATGATTCATGTACTCCGAGCCTACCGCAGTCACCGGGATAGCGCCCACCTGAGTTGGGGTCGGGATATACATAGAGATTCCCACCCTGAATTTATCGGCGTCCTTCGTGAAATAATCGGTCACCCCGTCCTTCACAAAGAATTCCTGCGGGTTAAAATAAGCCTTATTGATGAAAAAGAGGTTGATGCTCCACAGCTCATAGAAAAGCAGGACGATAAACGGGATAAAGTAGATCACCTTCACCTGCTTGACCAGATTATCCTTTCTGATACTCCACACGAGATAAAAGACCGCAAGAGTCAGCACGGAATAAACATTCATCCGCAGGAGCGCGCCGTTCATATTATCATACTGGACTTTTCCGAGGCTCGCGATAATCCCCGTCCCGGACATCATCAACCCGATCATCCAGAGGAAACCGAGGGCGAGGAGCCCGACCAGAAAGTACATCACGATATTAAATTCCTGTTGCTCCGGGGAAAGCGCTATTTTCTTCGCGTCCTGGGGCTTATCGGGCTTGGGATATTTCCTGATCGCCTGCAATACCCATTGGAAGCCGAATGCCGCCAGGATGGAGAACGCAAACGCGAACACCCCGATAAATTTCGCGGGCGCGCGGAGTTTATCCATCATCGGCAGGCGCGACCATATCCAGAAGAACGGCGATCCGGGAGGAAATTGGCCGAAGGACAGCAGAAGCGCGGCTATACCGCCCCAGAAGAAAAATTTCGTCGTAAAATCCTTGCGCCTGAACCCGAAGATGATGCCGAGTATCCCGAATACGATCACGAAATACCCGACCGATTCGCTGTTTCCGCAATACGGCTTCGTCCCCCAGTAGGGCATCTCCTTATCGCCGGAAATCGCCCCGTGGTAGCCGAACGCCAGATTATCCAATACCTCGCGCGGATCCATCGACCACGCGGTTATAAATTTCCACTTCTCGTCTTCCGATTGCTTCGGTTCATTCACCGCCTCGCCCGTACTGATACCCCGGAACTTGAATGTGCTGATCAGCCCCTTCAGGCTGTGCGCGTATGCCAGCAGGAATACTATCCCGATCATGGCAATTTTCCCGATTGCCAGCAGCGCTTTTTTAGCGTCAATTTTTTCTTCCGGGCTACCGGGAGATTTCCTGAATATAAGAAAGACGGTATAAATTGCTATCAGTACGAAGAAATACATTCCGCGCTGGGGATCGTTGATAATCATCATCGCCCCGGAGATACCGGTCATAATCAGCGACACGACCGTCTTGAGGATACTTTTATTCGCCTTATCGAACGCGAGTGTCAGGAAGTAGAAGATCATCGCGGGATACGGAACCATGCTCACGACGCTGATATGCCCGCCGAACACCAGCGCGATAAAGTGCGGGGTGAACGAATACGCGACCGCCCCGAATATCGCCCCATACCATTCCGCGCCGAGTTTCTTCAGGAGCAGATAGGAGAATATCAGCGCCAGCGAGATGGATGCGGCATACGCGAGCGCAATCGATACATTCAGGGGGAACAGCGCTAAAAATCCAATCCAGAGCGCTGTCGGAAATTCCCCCAGGTTTATCCCCAGCCAGTTGGCGCTCATCCAGTTCCCGGTAATCCCGTTCTGGATGGCGTGCAGGTAGACGCTTCTCGACGCGAAGTTTCCGTCGCCTCCCTGGATAGCCGCCCCGAGAAAGATCGAATTATAAAATAAAAATAACGGCAGTATGACGGCTACCGCGATAACTATTACGGTTATCCAGATTGAGGACGATTTTTTCATATTTTTCTCCATTTATTGTTTTTGACTGACCGCGATGATTCGATGAGAGAGACGGGGAAATAATCCCGCGAAAAAGCGGCTTACCGCCCCCTTGAACGGGAATATGATATCGCCGGAAACTTTTTTTATGATAAACCCGTGCTCTTTAAGCGCCTTTTTGAATAGCCGCTTGGTATAGTCCCTGAAATGCATCGACCCGTAGCGCGCGCTGTTGATCGGCGGGATATCGAGAAATATCAGGATAAAGGTCGCCAACTGATAGATGTTGGGTACCGACGCGATAAACGTTCCGCCGGGCTTCAGTACACGGAACGCCTCTGCCATCACGAACTCGGGGTTCACGATATGCTCGAGCACCTCGGTGGAGATCACCAGATCGAAACTGTTATCTTCGTACGGTAGAATATTCTTCGATATGTCGTGGCAAACAGCATTGATTCCCTTCCCGCACATGATACCTACTCCGGTATCGGAGATATCCACCGAGTGCTTCTCCACGGCGGAATCGAGCATATCCAGCATCATGCCGTTACCCCCGCCGATATCGAGAACACTGCTATAGACGATCTTTCGTTTTTTTATCAGGTTCAGGACTTTTTTATGAAGAATCGGCTCATCATACTTACCATCGGAAAATATTTTATTAAATATCTGTTTCTGGTCGGCGTTATCGAACTGTTCCACACTCGCTCCTATAGTTCGGCGTTCCGATATTCTAATATGCCACAAGCCGTTTGTCAATTTCCTCTCATAGCTCATAGCGGGGATTATTGACTTTTCCCGCCCCCCTGTTTAAGATATTTGGACTGAAAACAGGAGCTCCGATATGCCCGGGAAAAGTGTGGTTGAAAAATTCAACAACGAACGTTATAACAACGACGAAAGTATGAATCTGAAAAATAGTATGAATACGTTAAGATACAATCTTATCGTAAAAAGAATAGAAAAAATTATGAAAACAAATCCGGTAAAAAATCCGAAAATCATCGACTTGGGATGCGGCCCGGGGCATCTGTGTAAAAGTATTCACGAAAAGGGATTCCCGGTTATCGGGGTGGATATTTCGGAAAATTCCCTGAAACTGGTCCGCGAAAAAGGTATCCCGACGATAAAAGCGGATTTGCAGGAAAAACTCCCGTTTAAGGACGACGAACTGGATATTTTAGTCGCTTCGGAGGTCGTCGAGCATATATTCGATACGGAAACATTTATGTCCGAATTGAAGCGGGTAATGAAACCCGGCGGATCGATCATTATAACCACTCCGAACGTCGCGTCCTTAGCACGGCGTTTCTTGTTATTTTTCGGGAAAAATCCGTACCTCGATTATAAACTCTCCGGTACCGCCGGGCATGTCCGGTATTTCACGTTTAAAAATATGCGGGATTTCGCGCGCCAGTTCGGTTTGAAAGTCGTATCGTTGGAGACCGACGCAGTCAATCTTTCCGGTTCAGGGAAGCTGTATTCCCGGCTGCTCGGGAAAATCTTCCCGACTTTCGGTAAGACCATTATTCTACAGTGCGTAAAATAATTTATTCCGCGTTTCGCGGGTACGCATTATATTTACCCTAATTCAAGGAGATTTGTTTCATGGACAACACTTCGATGCAAAAAGACTCCTTTCACGAAGAAGGAAAAATGTGGATCTGGGATCTCCGGCACCGGCAGATGTTCTGGGAGGCCGAACGTGTGATCCGTGATAATAAAATTGATAAGCCCGCGGTGGTGGATTACGCCGCATGCGGCGGGGAAGTGCTTACCGAGATTCACCGGAAATACCCCTCCGCGTACTGTTACGGCCTCGACCTCGTTTCCTCATCCATCGATACCCTGAAGGCTCAGGGGATTGCAGGAAAGACACACGACCTCGAGAACCCGCTCACTCTCGACCGTAAATTCGACATCGCGCTCGCCGGCGAGGTGATCGAGCACCTCATTTCCCCGGATAATTTTCTCTACTCCATCAATAAAAATCTCAACGACGGCGGCACCCTGATACTGTCTTTCCCCAACGCTATGCATATCATTTCGATACTTACCCAGGCATTCCTCGACCTGCCCCCGTGGACAGGCGCGCGTTACCGTTCCTTCCATATCCGCGAGTACACCCTGAGACTGACGCGCCGTCTTTTAGCCGCGCACGGCTTTAAGGTTATCCGCCGCTACGGGAACGAGATTCCCTATATGCCGGCATTTACCCGCGTGTTTACCCGTGTCTTTCCCCGTTGGGGAAGGTGTATTATACTGGTCGCGAAAAAAGTCGCCCCGCCGAACGAGGAGATGATTAAAAATACGGGCGCAATTTCCGACACGATGAAGCTCCTGAAATTCCTGAAACAGAATAAGCAGTGGAAATAAAATCTCCTGTATCTTTAGGTAATACATGAAAATCACAGAAGCAGAAATCCGTCATGCCGGCCCGCTGAAAAAGCAGACCGTGACTTTCGAACCCGTCACCCTGATTGTCGGGAATAACGAACGGGGAAAAACCACCCTTTCGGATGTCCTCATCCGCGAACTTTTCCAGCCGTCCAAGGGAAAATCCAAATCCCCCGCCGATAACGTCATCAATCCGCGCTTTCAGGATACGTGCGACGTCAAAATCACTACCGACGGCGAACAACTACCCGGCGATCTTGCCGGCTACGCGTCCCTCCTGGTTATCCGCGAGGGCGACATCCGATGGTCGTGGAAATCCGGCAAGGACATCGAATCGAAGGATTACTGGAATACGGATATCAAAGAGGTGCTGTACGGGCGGGACGGGGTCTTCACTAAGATCAACGCGGAATTAGGCGAACTCCTCGGGGTGCGCACCAACGCGAGCTGGCTGATGCAGCTTCGGAAAAACACCGCGCAGTACCGCGAAGCGGTCGTCCATGCGTGCGGGGAAATCGGCCGCGCCAAATCCGCGCGCGAGCGTCTCGCGGGACTCACCGCCGATTATGCCGCTGTTCGCGCCGAATGGGAGCGCCAGCAGGCCGGCCTGCAGGTCAACGACCTCCAGCGGAAATACGACGCGGGGTTCACCTACTTCCGGCTGATCGACGAGAAAAAAAAGAATAACGAAGAACTCGCCGCCATCGAGGCGCGCGGCCCGGAGAAAATCCGCAAGGACTGGGTCGACGCCGAACGGGAATCCGTCCGTCTGGACGGCGAAATCGCTATAGAAGAACAGAAGCTGAAGAGCCTGAAATCCGACAGCAGTAACCTTACTGAATTCGACAGGAGTATCGCCGAGAAGGAGGAATACCTCCGCAGGAAACAGGCCGAACTGGACGGGCTTTCCCGGAGCACGGGGAATGCCAAACCCGCCGGCTCGCGGACGGCGTTGACAGTGATTGCGTCGGTGTTAACCGTACTCGGGTTGACCGGGATAACCCTGACAATCCTCGCGATGATGAAAAAACTCGACTTCGACCCTATCGTCCTCCTGCTTCTCTCCATCGCGTTCTTTCTCCCGGGTACTGCGGGCATCATATACGCAATCGCCGCCCCCCGGCCGGCGCAGCAGCAGAACGCCGGACTTCACATGCAGGCCGGCCTGCTGAACGAGACGATCGGGAATACCCGCGCGGAGATCGACGGGCTTATCCGCCGGCGCGCCGCGTTACAGGCCGCGCTTTCTGAGAACACCCCGGAATCGATCGAGCGTAGGCTCGCGGAACTCCGTGCTAGGCAGACCGCGACCGACGCGGTCAAGCGCGAGCTGCGGCTGGTGTACGCGTCGATAGATCAGGTCGAGGCGGCATGCGGCAGGCTGTCCGAGCTTCGCGGGCGCGCGGGAAATCTCGACTCGTCGATGGATCAGACCCGCCGGGCGGTCGAGGAATTATTCGGTAACGATAATGAAACCTATATTCAAAGCGAGATGAAAACCCTCCAGAAGGAAATATCGAAAAAGACCGGCGGCACGGATATAAAATATATCGAGGAGCAGTTCGCGGAGCTCGACGGACGGAAAAACGGGATCGAGGCGGAAATGTCCGCCCTACGGCAATCGATAGAAAGCGCGACCTCCGGGGCGCGTTCGGGTGCGCAGACCGCCTATTCGGCGTTCCTCCGGGACTTCGGGAAAAGCGCCGACCGTATCCGTTCGTTCTACAGCGAGATCGAACGCGTTATCCCCGGCGAGAACCCCTACCTCCTCTTCGGAATCGCGGAGACTCTCGAGGAATGGGAACGGAGGATCGACGCGGATATCCGTTACTCCCAGATCGCGGATAAGGCGTTCACAGGGATACAGGCCAATGTGGATATCCTCCTCAACGGCGTGTTCCGCAGCGCGGGCTTTAGTAAAGCGCTCGCCGCCATCTCCGGCGGATTTTATACCGGCGTGGAGACCGTCATCAGACCAAACTCCCCGCGCGGCGGGAACGATATCGAGATCGGCGCGATCACCTCGTCGGGCGAGAAATACCGTTTCGCCGATCTGAGCACCGGGGCGCGGAATATGTTCTATTTCGCCATCCGTATGGGTATCGCGATCGACCGTTTCGCGCAGACCCCGTACATATTCCTGCTCGACGACGCGTTCCTCTCATTCGACCATGACCGCCGCCGGAACGCCCTCACCCTGCTGAAGGAGTATGCCGGGATGGGATGGCAGATCATCTATTTCAGCGTGAACGACCTTTCGATGGAGAACACGTTCGCCGAAGTCTTCGGCGGCGACTTTATGAAACTCGTCCTGTAAACCTTCGCCTTACCATTCCCTGCCTGCGAAACTCAGTACCGGTTACCTAAAGTAGCCGTAGATTTGATTTGTGAAAGTATCTATGTTAAAATATCTTTCCGTTATTTTATTGAAAGTATTGACAGATAACGGAATGAAAAAAAACGATAGCATATCAGAGGAAAAAGTGAAAACTGCTTTAATAACGGGTATCAACGGACAGGACGGCAGCTACCTTGCCGAATACTTGCTGAGTTTGGGTTACACTGTCATAGGTTTGCTCCGGCGAAGTTCATCCCCGAACCTGAAACGTTTGGGAAAAGTGATCGATAAGATCGTTCTCGAATACGGGGATTTATTGGACGAGGTGTCTCTGCAAAGGATTTTCAAAAAGTACCCGATAGACGAAGTGTATAATTTAGCGGCGCAAAGTTTCGTAGGTTTATCATGGGAACAGCCCATCTATACATCCGATGTTAACGCTATGGGAACACTGAAACTCCTCGAGGTAATCCGTACGACGTCCCCTAAAACGAAGTTCTATCAAGCCTCTACATCAGAAATGTTCGGGATGGTTCAGCAAGTCCCCCAGAACGAAACTACCCCGTTCTATCCCCGTTCGCCCTACGGGGTTTCAAAGTTATACGCCCATTGGATGTCCGTCAATTACCGCGAGAGCTATAATATCTTCGCGTGCTCGGGTATCCTTTTTAACCATGAGAGCCCCCGACGCGGAAACGAATTTGTTACTAAAAAAATCGTCAATGCGATAAAAAAGAACGAAATTCTGCGCCTGGGAAATATTTACTCTAAACGGGATTGGGGCTACGCAAGGGAATATGTCGAAGTCATGTATAAAATGCTTCAACTGGACACTCCCGAGGATTTTGTGATCGCGACCGGGGAAACGCATACTATCAAGGAATTTGCCGAGATGGCATTCGCGTTCACCGGCGAGGAAATCCACTTTGAGGGAGAAGGCCTCGATGAAAAAGGGTTTACGAAAAGCGGGCGTCCGGTACTGGAAATCGACCAGCAGTTTTACCGGCCTGCCGAGGTCAACCTGTTAGTTGGGGACGCTTCCAAGGCGAAACGTTTATTGAATTGGGAGCCCAAGGTGAAATTTAACGAATTGATCGAAATAATGATGAAATCCGATGAATAGTCGCCGCCTGTTCGGAACAACGCGCTAGCATACAATTCTATTTATGATCACGGAAGTATATATGAATGAAAAAAGTAAGAGAATAAGTATATTTATTCCGCAGGTCGGAACCGGATTAAAGGCCGGCATCTGCGGCGGCGGAACCCGTTTTTTCGAACTCCTCCGGGCGATGATACGCGACGGCGGCTTCGATATCACAATCGGTTTCACCTCGGGCGGCCTCGAAACATTCCGTAACTATTTCGCAAACGATCCGGTTGTTATCGACGCGATTAAGGTCATTCCAATCCGCGCGTCCCTTTTCCTGAAGAACGAACCCTTCCGCCTGTTCCGGGCATGGTCGTATTTTGTATCCACCCTTCACCTGCGTAGTCTTACCCGCCGGAAGGATTTCGGCTCGTTCGATATAGGGCTCTCCCCCAGCGACTTTTTTTACCATATCGAGCCGCTGGTAAAGATGAAAAAAAAGGGTAAAATCGCGAAATTGTTTTCCACGAGTTATCACCGTTACCCCAAGCCCGGCGAACGCAAGGGGATCTATCTCATCAACTGGTTCATGTACCGCCAGCAAAAAAACGTCTTCCGTAACGTCAGCAAATACTCCGATAGGTTATTCATCAACGGGAGCGCGGAGGGACGTGAGATAGCGAAGGAACTTTTACAATACGGATACAGCGGCGAGCCAATCTATGTCGACCTCGGGGTCGATAAGGAATTTATCGATACGGTTCCAGCCGACCCGGAGAAAAAATTCACGCTCATCCATATCGGGATGCGGACGAATAAGGGAATCTACGACCTCCCGGCTATCTGGGCGGCTGTGCTCGCGAAGTTTCCCGACGCGACTCTCGGCATGATCGGGGGGATTTCCGCGGAGGATAAATATAAACTGACCGCGGAATTCGAGAAACTCGGCGCGAACCGGAATCTCGAATACCTGGGATATATCTTCGACGAAAAGAAATTCGCGCTGATGAAATCGGCGAAGCTGTTTATCGCGCCGTCCCACGAGGAAGGGTGGGGTATCGCCGTCGGTGAGGCGATGGCATGCGGAATCCCGGTGGCGGGGTACGACCTGATCGCCTATAAAAGCGTCTACGGTGAGGCGATCAGCTATGCCCGTTCGTTCGATACCGCCGAGTTTGCGGAAAAGGTCTGCGCGCTGTTATCCTCCCCCGAGGAGTACGAATCCTATCAGAAGAAAGGAACCGCGACCATTTTAAAATACGACTGGAAAGAAATATTCGCCCGCGAACTGGAATACTACAAAAAAGGATGAGTTATGCGTCCGAATCTTTGGAAAACCGTCAAGGGACTGCTGAAAGACGAATACTACCGAAATAGCGCCATTCTCTTTATTTTTACCATGGCGAGCAATGTTTCGCAGTATATTTTTAAGATTTTCGCGAACCGGAACCTCACCAAGGAGGAATACGGCCTATTCGGGGCGCTTCTGTCGCTGATCCAGATTATCGCGATAGTTGGCGTCGTGCTGAAAACATGGAGCACCAAGGCCTTCTCGCAGATACATTCCTACGGCAACCATAAAAGTATCCCCGGAACCTACCGTTATTTTTTCATCATTATCGGGATATTTCTCGCGGTATTCTCCGGGCTATTTATCATCTTCCTCCCCACGGTGATGAAGATATACAAGGCCGACGACGCCGCGCCGTTTTTTCTGCTGATGGCGATCATCGTCTTCGAGTACCTGAAAGTCCCGTTCAATTCGTTCCTCGAGAGCTTCGGGAATTTTTTCGGGCGTTCCATATCCCTGTTAACCATGATACTGGTGAAGGTTCTCGTGCTCGGTGTTTTCCTGTTCTTCAGCCTCACCCTCGCGAAAACCATGTGGGCAGTCCTGATCGGGTATATCGCGGGATTCATCATGTTCGTTATTTTCTCGCTCCCTAAAGTCACGAAATTCGACATCCGGAAGCAGGATTCCCCCGATAAAGAAATCTCGCAGAAAAGTTTCTCGTTCTTCTATAAAATCGGGCTCGCTATCATATTCTCCACCCTGCTCCAGACTATCGATATGCAGCTCGCGCGTATCCGTCTGGGCGAGGCGCTCTCCGGGGATTTCGCGACCGCGCGTGATCTCGGGAGTATCGTGTACTGGTTCGGGACTATCACCCTGCCCCTGTTCTTTATATCGATCAATAACGCGTTCCATAAGAAGCAGAACTATCTACCTGTATTCCTGAAGGGGCTTTTTGTAGTGCTGGGGGTTACCGGAGTCGGGCTCTTCGGGTTTATTATCGCCATCCGCCCGTTCGTCGGATTCTACAACCCCATCTACCTCAGCGCGATCGACGCCATCCGTTATTACGCGATTTCGTGCGTGCCGTATATCCTGATCAACCTGATGCTCCAGTTCTTCATCTCGCTCGACCGTTATAAGGTGTTTATCCCGCTCATGCTGCTCGCCCTAGGGCAAGCCGCGCTCTTCTACTTCTTCGGGCAGGATATGCAGTCGATCATCGATATCCGTTTCTACTCGGGCATCGCGATCCTGCTGTTCATGGGGGTCTATTTCTTCATCATGCGGAATAAGTTTTATAAGGCCGAGCCGGACGAGATGGACCCCGCCTTGCCTGTAGAAGACGAGACGTTGTAAATTTCCCGGAGCTCTTTTACAGTAACTGGAAATCTCTACTCCGGCGCAGGCGCCCTGCCTATAGAAGACGGGACGTTGTAAATTTCCCGGCGGGTTTCATAGTACATCATTACTAGTTCTCCGGCGCAGGCGCCCTGCCCGTAGAAGACGAGACGCTGTAAATTTCACCGCGAGGTAACGATGACAAAAAAAGTAACCATCATCAGCGCATGCCTGAACGAGGAGAAAAATATCCTCCGGTGCCTCGATTCCATCGCGAAGCAGGATTACCCCCATGACGCGATCGAGATACTGGTCGCCGACGCGATGTCGACCGACCGTACGCGCGAACTGATCGCCGGATGGAAGAAAACCAACGACATAGAAATCAAAGTGCTGGATAACCCGCGGATAGTCGCGGAGTTCGGGAAGGCGGTCGCGCTCAAGGCGTCGACCGGCGACTATGTGTACCAGTTCGACGCGGACGAGGAGATGGCGCAGGCCGACATGATCTCGTCGTTCGTCCGCGCGTTCGAAATATTCCCCGATATCGCGGGGGTCGAGCAGGAATTCCTGGAAATCCCCGGCGGCCCGGCGCTGAATAATTTCCTCTCGGTCATCCATATCGGCGACCTTCTCGCGCGCGATATCGCGATCAAGCCGCGCCGGGTGGATAAGCGGGTGATCGACGGGAAAGTCTACCGCAAGTACCTGCTCTATCCCGGCTACCCCGCGACTATGTTCCTGAAGCGCGAGGCGATCGAGAAGTTTATCGGCGGCGAGACCTACGAGGAGGGGCAGGTTACCCTCACGCTCGCGCAGTCGGAGAACAACAAGATCGCGATGATCGACGGCTACGGGGTTTATCATTACAGCGTCAAGTCGCTCGGGCAGTACCTGAAGAAACGGAACAAGATCGCGCTCAAGCATACGACCCGTATTCAGGAGCGGAAGACGTGGGTGAGCTATACCGGCGCGCGCACGTACATCTTCGCGTTCCTGCACCTCACGCTCGTGTTCCCGATCGTGTTCGCGGTCGCGAAGGCGATCCAGAAACGGACGCCGTTATGGCTCCTGTATGCGCCGATGGCAGTTCTCACGACCGTCGTCTATGCGTGGAACTGGCTCAAGCTGAAAATTACGCGAAAGAAAGCATGGTAGGTTCCGAAACGGACTGTCATTGCGATACCCCGCTCGGTTCCTTATTCGTTAGAATATATTTCGTACTAATCTGTCCCGATATACGCTTTTTCCAATTCATCCAGCGTCATTCCAGTATTATCAAGAATATATTTTACTAGGGCGTTATTATCGGTGATTTTACGCTCATTCAACAATGTAAACACCTCACTGAGTGTCTCGGGATGTTTTTTAGCCAGGTAATAAAAGAACATCATGGATTGAGAGTAAGTTTTAGTGAAATCAGCCTGATAGAATTCAGCCCTTTTTAGAAATAGGAGGGTTTTTAATGATAGAAGGTCATTTTTATTTTTATGCTGTATGAATAAATCCTTGTAGCTGTCAAGCGGACTGTCGACCGCAAGTTCTCCGTCTTTATCGAAACTGCCGGATTCGAAGTACATCCCGCTTCCTTCCTTAAACCACGGATATTCCTCTGATTTTAGAAAAGTAAAATAGAGAAAATCATGGCTCAATTCGTGGAGCTGTGTCCCAAAATCGGGTGTCTGATAAGGCATGATATACCAGACACGATGATCCTTATCCCAATAGCTGGTAACCTGCCGGCCGCCCTTTATCAGGATCGCCGGATATTTCTTCAGCGCCTCCTGAAACACATTTTCCTTCGTTGTATAAAATATAACTATTTCATTGCCGGGGCTGTAGTTAAAGAGCTTGTTAAAATACTGAAAGCACAGATTTCCGTGCTCCGCGTGGATTTTAGAAAAGTCAGGGCTGATATCGGAATAAACGGTTACCTTGCCCGCTGTCGCCGCGTAGGGATAATTTTTATCCTTGCAAAACACCGGCGATAGAGAAAAGAGAAAAATGATACCGGCGAATAAATGTTTCATAAAACTCTCCCTGAAAACACCAGATTTCCACATTCCTATTCCTTCCCTGACATATACTTCTGGATGAGTTTCTTATAATAATCGCCGAGCGCGGTGTTCGGTATGGACGAGAGGTCGATTTTCTCCTGATAGAACTGGTCGTTCTCCTTGGGCGCGGACGGCTGATAGACCTTCGCCTGCTCGGCTTCGCGTTCCTCGCTGATACCCTTCGATTGCAGGGATTTCTGCGAGTCGAGGAGCTTCTCCTCGATCTGCTTGCTCTTCTCGACCATCCCCTGATCGACCTGATAGCTCTGGAGTCCCTTGATAATATCGTCCATCATCTTCCCGGCCTCCTGCCCGCCGGAAACAATCCCCTCGCCCGTATCCCCCATCATCTGCTTGAGGTTATCCTGGATTTCCTTCTGGAGCGACGCGAGCTGTTCCATCATCTGCTTCATCCCCGGCGTCATCTGCCCGTTCTGCTGAAGCTGCTGCATCAGGCTCTGGAGCGACTGGCTCATCATCCCCTGCATCTGCACCAGATCGTCCATTTTCATCGACATCTGCTGTTCCTGCCCGTTCTGCCCCTGCTGCATATTCTGCATCTGCTTCTCGAGCGCGGCGTTGACCTTCATCAGGTAGAGCGACACGAGGCCGAGGTAGTTGCCGTTGATATCGAGACTCATCTTGACTATATCGTAACGCTTGTCGCGGATGCTCGCGAGGATAATATCCATCACCTTGCGGTGATTTTCCAGCTGGGCGGCGATCTGCGCCTGCGTATCGCTTTTAAACACCAGCCCGTCGAGCGCCTCGTCGATACGTTTCCCGATATCCCCGGTCGATACGTCGAGCGCGTTGATCTTCTCCACCAGCTCGGGCTGGTCGCCCCATACCCCCGGGGATAACTGCGTCAGTTCGATACTGTCCGCCTCGCGGATGAGGAGCACGTCGAGGAAAAGTTCCTCGATGATGGCCTGCAGTTTATTCATCCGTTCCTTCATCTGGTTCTGCCCCGCCTGGTCGAGCATCTCCTTCACCGCGTTCTTCATCTGCGACATCAGGCTGTCGGACTTCTCGAACGTCGATTGGTCGCCCATCTTATACTGCTTGGACTCGGTCAGCAGCTCCTTCGACAGGTCGGACATTTTCCCGGTCTGGGCATCCTTCATATCGCCGAGCTGTTTCTGGAACGCTTCCGTCGTCTTCTGGAATTTATCGTTATCTTTGTCGGTCTCCTTGAGGAGGTCGTAGGTGTTTTCGAGGAGCTTGAAACTGTTCAGCATCTCGGAGAATTTCTGGTAATACTCGAGGTTCTTCAGCATCGCCTTCAACTGCTTGAGAAGCTCGGGTATCTGCTTCTGGTCGAACGCCATATCCTTCTGCATCGCGTCCGGCTTCTGGTTATACTCCATCAGTTTTTTCATCAGCTCCGTCTGCTTGGACAACTTCTCGGTGATCTCCTTCATCTGAGTCATACTGTCTTTTATATCCTGAATAGCGCCCTCGTCGCCGGAAAACTTTTCCTGAAGTTCCGCCGCCGTCTCCTTTATTTTCTGCACCTGTTTATCCATTTCCTTCATCTTCTGGTTCGCCCCGGCGAGATTATTATTCGCGAGGTCTTTCTGGAATTCGGAGTACGTGTTCGACAACGCCTGCGCGGTATCCTTGAGGGTCTTCTGGTCCGCGATCCGTTCCTCCATCAGCATGGACAGGTCGGGCGATATGATTTGGAATGTAACTTTCGGGGATTTCGCGCCGAACGGGTCGACCGCGACCATATCGATTACCGCGACGTCTCCCGGCAGGAGGTCGATCTGCCCCGAGTCGAATTTCAGCGCCTTCTTGAGATAACGCGGTAGTTCCGGCACCGCCGTGCTCCCGTTCAGCGTCATGCCGTACTCGGCGCTCAGGTACGGGTCGCTGTTCGTGACCGTCACATGATACTCGAAACGGACGATACCCTGATCGTCCTCCGCCTCGACAAGCGACATCACCGACCACTTCGTCCCGCCGAGCACGATATCCTTCACGGGGTACAGGAGTTTGAGGGTCGGGGGAGTGTTCGGCAGGGTTTTGACCGTAAACTCCGGGGATTGCAGGAAATCGCCGTCGGAGGATACGAACTGCGCGCTGTACTGCATGGTTCCCGACGGGTAGAAGGCGATCCGGAAGTCCGAGCCGTTCGCGCCCGTTTCCGCCTTCACCCCCTGCTGGAACCTGATCTCCTTGATCTCCTTCGTCAGATTGCCGCCGATAATCACCTTTCCGCCCGCCCACACCTCGATATCCTGGAGTTCGGGATATTCCTCCGTCTTGAACGGGTACACCACGGTCATCGACATCCGGTTCGGCAGGAGCTTGGTCGTCCCGATCAGCTTCGCGGCCGTCATCGGGCGTTCGATTCCGTACTTCTCCGCAAGCACGGTCACGTCGAGGGACTCCCCTGCTGTAAGCTCCGCGCCGATAGTAAATACCCCGTCGGCGGATTCGATAATCCTGTCGGCCGCTTTGAGGGCGAGTTTATCGTAATTCCCGGCATAAGCGGTAAGGTCGATCAGCAGGGGTTTCTCACGGATATAGTACACGGGCAGGGTGAAGCCGGGGGATTCGCGCAGGAACGCATCGACCGCGCCGAGCGCCCGTATCGCGGGCGGAGCGATCAGCAGGATACCCGCGAGGAACACCGCCGAGGCCGCGGCGTATAGCGCCATCCGTAACGCGGCGCGTTTTTTTATATCGCCGACGACGCGGGCGAAACCGCCCTGCCATACGTCGCTCTCGCCGTCTATAGGGATACCCTTCCGGCGGAACTCGATATAAGAATCGAGCACCAGACGCCGCGCGCCGAATACCTTGATCTCGAGGGTGCGTACCAAGTCCCGCATATCCCGCCTGCGCCGGACTCCTGCAACAATTAGCGCGGCGGCGGCAACGGCAAATACCGCCGCAGAGGATACGAACCACAAGGATAATTTATTGATCCACAGCACGCCGCCCAGAGCGATAAAGATGAAAAATTCGACAATCACGAGCGCAAATAAGAGAAATAAAAGACCCTGATTGCGTCTCAGGGTCTTTACGGCTTCTGAAATCATTTTATTTTATCAATATTCCTTACTTAGCGGTGATCCTGAAACTCTTCGCCATCTTCGATAAATTTCCGCTGTATCCTTTGCTTGAGTCCTTAACGACCGACTGCACGTACATATAGTACTTTTTTCCCTTGACGAGAATACAGATTCCGACCGCCATATTGTAATTTCCCTGCTGTGTCTCTATCAGGGCTATAGCGCCGTCTGTCGCGCCGGCGGCTTTGATCTCAGCCGATGGCGGGGTGATCTGGTCTTTAGGTAACGTATTCTCCGCTTCGAGACTGTCGAGCGTCCCGTTAAGCAGTCCGAGCGCGGTCATCTTTTTATCGTTCATCGGGTAAACATACACACCGAACGCCGCCATCCCGTCCGCAGACGAATAAGTGATATTCGGCACACCCACGCTGTCGTCGGACGAAACCGTCCAATCGTCGGGATAATCGAACTGGAACCCGGCTTTGTCCTTATAGGTGAGCATCTTCGCGGACGCGGCAGTCGCGGCCATCAGCACGATTACGGCAATCGCCGAAATCCGGGATAATATTTTCGACATTTTTCCTCCTGGGATATTCATTCTGCAAACCTACTAATATTTTATCATACTTTTCCCATTATTCAAATAGTTTTCACATGTTAAAAACAATCCGGGGTATCCTTCGACCGGCTCAGGATGACGGGTGGATTGACGAAGACGGAAATTTAAATATTTTCCGTCACTGCGATGAGCAAAGCGAAGAAGCAGTCAATCTAACTATATACAATATAAACAGATAGATTGCGTCGGCTATGGTTCGGCAAGCTCACCATGACGCCTCGCAATGACAAAAACAGTTCCTCAACAAGCTTAAATGGGTGCATCCTTCGACATCCCGCTGAACGCGGGACCTGTCAACCTTCTGCCGAAGGTAGAAGGCAGGCAAGCGCTCATCCTTTGACCCGCCCATAATGACTAGATGCGAGGCTCGGGATGACGGATGGGTTTTCCTCCGCGAACTTTGCGTTTTTCGCCCGCACCATGTAAAATATCACCGGAGAGAAAAATGATATTAGACGGTAAGGCTCTCGCGGCGATAGAACGCGAAAAAATCAAGGAAGAAGTCCGCAAGCTCGGGATACAGCCCGGCCTCGCGGTGGTGCTGATCGGCGACGACTCCGCGTCACAAAGCTACGTCAACTCGAAGGAGAAAGCGTGCGTTGAGCTCGGTTTCCTGTCGCGCGTCATGCGTCTCCCCGTGTCCACCCCCGAAGCGGAACTCCTCCAATTAGTCATGGACTTGAACTCCGATAAGGCGATCAACGGTATCCTCGTACAGCTCCCGTTACCGGGGCATATCGACGAGAACCTGATTATCGACGCCATCCACCCGGATAAGGACGTGGACTGTTTCCACCCGTTCAACTTCGGCCGCCTGTTTATCGGCAGCCAGATCATCGAGCCGTGCACCCCCAAGGGTATTATGCGATTATTGGAACATTATATGATAGAGGTCAAGGGCAAGAATGCCGTGGTGATCGGCAGAAGCAATATCGTCGGCAAGCCGGTCGCGATGCTCCTGATGCAGAGACATGCCACGGTCACGATCGCGCACTCGCGCACGGTCGACCTGCCCTCGGTCTGCCGGAACGCGGACATACTGGTCGCGGCGGTGGGGAAACCCCTGATGGTGAAGGGAGACTGGGTCAAGGAAGGCGCGGTGGTGATCGATGTCGGTACGAACCGTGTCCCGGACAGCACGCGCCCCAAGGGTTACCGTATGGCCGGCGACGTCGATTTCGCGGAAGTCGAGCCGAAGGTATCGGCGATAACCCCCGTACCCGGCGGCATCGGCCCGATGACAATCGCGATGCTGATGTCGAACACGCTCGCGCTCGCGAAGTACGCCCATGGGATAAAAGATTGAGCGGCATCCTCTATGTGGTCGCCACCCCTATCGGCAACCTCGGGGATATCACGCTCCGCGCGCTGGAAACGCTCAAGTCGGTCGATATGATCGCGTGCGAGAACCCGGTGCATAGCCTGAAACTGCTCAATCACTTCGAGATAAAGAAACGGTTATTGGAATACTCCCCGGCGAACGAGGCGAACAGCGCGAAGGGGATTGTCAGTCTGCTGAAGGACGGGAAGAATATCGCGCTTGTATCCGACTCCGGTACGCCGTGCGTATCCGACCCCGGCACACGTCTGACGCATCTCGCGGCGGAGGAAGGAATTACGATCGTACCGTTACCCGGGGCGTCGGCGCTCACGGCGCTTCTTTCAGCCGGAGGGTTTCCCGCCGACAGGGCGGTATTCCTCGGCTTCCTCTCGAAAAAGGAAGGCAAGGCGATGAAGGAACTCGCCGCATTCCGCGAGATAGAGTGCGTGATCACCGTCTATGTTTCGTCGCACCAGTTAAAAAAGATACTCGGATGCATTAATAAAATATTCGGAAATGTCGAAATTATAATAGGAAGGGAGATGACTAAGGTGAACGAGGAGTTTATCCGCGGAAGGGCGGACGAGCTTCGGGAACGCCCCATCACCGAAAAAGGAGAGTTCGCGATACTGATCAATAACCACCGCGAACGGAAAAAAGTTGAGGACGAGGACTGAGGATTGACCGCCGGATGCAAGATTTTTCCGGCAAGGGATAAGAAAAGAAAAAAGAGACGTTTTGAAATATAAAGAATATCGGGGTAGTGACCGATAATATATTGTGAGGAAGGAGGTTTCCTATGGAAATCAACGGATTAGGCGGAATTAGACCGATTGACAATACCAACAAGCCCAATAAAGTGAACTTAAAGAGCGACAGCCTCGAATCGGGGTCCGATAAATTGGAGATCTCCGACGAAGCAAAGAAACTCGCGGAGCTTTCAAAATACCAGCAGGTGGTGAATAACGCCCCGGACGTCCGTGAAGAAAAACTCGCCGAAGTGAAAGCTAAACTCGAAAGCGGCGCCTATAACAACGAAGAAGTGATGAACGCAGTCGCCGAGAAACTAATGAAGGTATTGGGATTGTAGTATGGTCAATACCGGCCGCTTCACTCCTATGAAGGCCGGATACGGATAAGACTAAACATTTTTACTGATAAAGAGTCCCGCTCAGCGGGGCTCTTTTTTTGTTTATTGCGGGTTTCCTCTCTCGTGCGGGATAGATAGGATGACGTTCTCCTTTCGCCATCTCGGCTGCGCTCGATGCCCGGGTATGGAACCGCCCGTTCCAGAATCTCGCATAATAAGTAGAAGTATTTCAAACATTTCATACTCATTTCTTGTTATTTCCCGATTCCGCGCTAAAATATATATAGATAGACTATTCCTCGAAGGAGTTTGCTATGAAAGTATTCCGTACCGTTGCGCTATCCGCGCTGGTTTTCCTGTCGGCAGTATCGGCGGCATTCCCGGAGAGTAAAAAATTCAAGATCGGTAAATACAATACCATCCTGTTAATTACCCTCAGCAAGGAGGGCTCGTCCTTCGCGGTCAACTACCAACTGAAGGGGAAGGACTATCTGAATATTAACGGGAAGCAATACGGCGGGTATGATATCGGCGGGGCTGCGGTATTATCCGCCGACGACTCGAAGTTCGGGTTCGGTTATGAAAAGGACGGGAAATGGTATATGAATGTGAACGGGACGATTTACGATGCTTATGAAAATGCCGGGGTGCTGAAATATTCCCGCGACGGTTCGAGTTTCGGTTATAATTACCAGAAGGGCGGGAAGAAGTATTTCATGATCAACGGCAAGTCTTACGGCGGGTATGACGATGCCGGGAAAATTATTATATCCCCTGATGGAGGGAAATTCGGGTTCTGGTATAAGCTGAACGGTAAGTATTTCCTTAATATAAGCGGTAATGAGTATGGGGGGTATCAATGGGCGGACGACCCGATGTTTTCCATCGACGGTTCTCATTACGCCTATAGTTACCTGAAGGACGGGAAACGTACCATCATACTGAACGGCGAGGTATTCGGGGAGTACGAGGGTGTGGGCTCGTTTGCGTTTTCCGCCGACGGCGGCGTGCTCGCGTTTAATTATATGCAGAACCACGAGTGGTATGTCAATGTAAACGGTACAGTTTACTACGGCTACAATATGGCGTCCATCCCGGCAGTTTCTCCCGACGGGAAAAAGTTCGCGTTCTGGTACGAGTATGGGGATAACCCCGGAACAGGAAAGGGTTATGTCAATATGAACGGGACTTCTCATGGCGGATATTACGAGGGGTGGAGTTATGCATTCTCGCCGGACTGTACGTCCTATGCCATCAGCTACTGGAAGGGCGCCCAGACCTTCCTGGATATCAACGGGACGACCTACGGCGGGTATAAGATGGCATACGACCCGTTATTCTCCCCCGATAGTTCGAAGTTCGGATTCCTTTACCAGCAGGGCGGTAAATGGTATGTGAATGTCAACGGGACGCAGACGAAGGGGCCGTATCAATCGGCGGCGTTCACCTTCAATCGGGATAACGCGATGGTGATCGCGTATATAAAAGGGGAGTACCTTTATTTCGAGGAACTGAAATTATAACCGATTACCGCACACTGATAAAAAGGGAGCATTTTTATCAAATCACGTTATCTTCTTGCCTTCCTGTACGTACTCATTATAATATACGTTGACTAATCAGGAGGCGGAAATGAGAAATATTTTAACGATGGGGATACTACTGTTATTCGCGGTTTCCCTGCAGGCTGAGCCCGGTAATGAGGTATGGAAGTTCCATACGGGGGATTACGTATTCTCCACCCCGTGCATCGTAGGAAACTGGGCGGTCTTCGGGAGCCGTGACGACTCCCTCTACTGTGTCGATATTTACCGCGGGAAACTGGTATGGCAGTTCGAAACCGGCGGCGATGTCAAAACCAGCCCCGTCTACTGGGAAAATAAAATTTATTTCGCGAGCGACGATTATTATATTTACTGCCTGAACGCCAAGACCGGCAAGGAGATATGGAAAACCCTGACCGAGGGCACCTACTTCGGAAGCCCGGTAATCGCCGACGGGAATCTCTATATCGGCGGGAAGGACGGTTTCGTATACTGCGTGAACGCGAAGAACGGTAAGATTGTGTGGAAACACTCCATCGACGATTCGATCAGCTCCACCCCGTTCGTAACCGGCGGAAAAGTCTACTTAGGCGGGGACGACGCCAATATCTACTGCCTCAACGCGAAGGACGGTAAAGAGGTGTGGAAGTTCGCGGCGGCGGACGACGTGCTCTCCAGCCCGTGTGTGGCCGACGGTAAGGTCTACGCCGGGGATTACGCCGGATACCTGTACTGTCTCGACGCCAAGACCGGCAAGGAGATATGGAATTTCCAATCGGACGACGTGATCTTCTCCAGCCCGTATATTTCGGACGGGAAGGTCTATTTCGGGAGCTGGGACGATAACTTTTACTGTGTGAACGCCAAGACCGGTAAGGAGATATGGAGCTTTCAGGCCGAGGATAATATCGAGACCTCCCCGGTCGTGGTAGACGGTGTGGCGATATTCGGGAGCGCGGACAGCTATGTCTACTGCGTCGATATCAAGGACGGTTCGCTGAAGTGGAAATATAAGACGGGATACGTGTTCGCGAACAACCCGACTGTCGCGTACGGGAAAGTGCTGATCGGCGGATGGGATCAGTATCTGCACTGCATCTGGTCGGGAACCGCCCCGAAGACGGTCGCCTACCCCGTGATCAGCGGGATGTTCCAGATGAAGAAATAACGATCGATAAAAAATAGCCGCGGAGTTTTTCCGCGGCTATTTTTTATAGTGCTATTACTTTTCCTTTTCCTCCAGGTACTTCTCCACCGACCACGCCGCGACAGCGCCCATGAATACATATGGTATTTTAAAGCACGCTATTTACAGTTTTCTAAAAATTTCAATAAACCGAATAGTTCATTTTCATACCGGCTATGAAATTTCCTAAGTATCAGGATTACATCTTTCTGCGTTTTTTTCGGCAATTCCTTCATTATCTTTTTCAAATCATTGCGCTGACTGGCGTCCCGTAATAAAAATCCTGATATACTGATTATCGTAGAAATATCTTTCTCAAATTTATCATTTTGCCTTTTCGGAAGTATCAATATCTTTTGTATGATGAAAGCCGCGGGTATCGGCAGTTGGATTTTCAATCCCTTGTACTCGAATGTTAATACATTGGATTCTAAAATGTAAAGATAACGCAGCGGCAGGGCATTCAGATGCAATGAGGCAATATTTTCCGGTCTAGTTGTTCCTCGCCCCTTTTCTGAAATTAGGAATTCCAATTCAAAATCCGGATGCTGTAATTTCATCAATCCGCTTTCGGTATCGAAAGTTTTTATAAAATCAAGTTCTTTAGATAATATATCCGGCAGGTTTATATCCATCTGATTCATCGGACGATGAATTAACAAATCGACATCCTGTGTTCTCAACATAGGAAAATCCGTTGTATCCCGATAATATATCGAATAGAAGTATTGAGCCCAACTCCCGATAATTATAAAGTTTTCAAGTATACGCAAATCGTTCAGTTTCACAAGTAGTTTTTCAAGCAGTGGATAATTTTCCATGTAATACTTTCTGGATTTCTTTTATTTCGTTCTTGACGTCTTTCAAGAGCTTTTGTAGTTTTTTCCTCTTTTCTATTTTGATTTCCAATTCTTTAATCTTTTCAGAGTCGGTTCCAATATATTTGTAGAAGACATTTTTAATCTGCGGATCATATTGCCCAAAATAGTAATAAATATGTTTCCCGCGTTTTCTAGGATATATACCCCCGGACGGCAGACTGGAAATCTCCTTCTCATATAGTATTTTCAGTTTCTCCTGCCGGTCACACTCTTCTTTTAGAATATAAAATACTTTCGCCATATCTTCCTCTTGTACAAGAATATATAATAATATACATCATATTGTACACTAAGTCAATAAATATTCTAAGATTATCAATGTTCCTTTTCCTCCAGGTACTTCTCCACCGACCACGCCGCGACAGCTCCGTCCCCGGCCGCGGTAACCACCTGGCGGAACGGCTTGCTCCGGCAGTCTCCCGCCGCGAACACGCCCGGGATATTCGTCTTCATATCCCCGTCGGTCATAATAAACCCCTTCTCGTCGAGCGAAACCCCCAGCCCGGAAAGGTACGCCGTATTCGGGTCGCCCCCCAGATAGAGGAAAATCCCGTCTACAGCGAGCTCCGACGGCGCGCCGGTTTTGACATTCCGCAGCGTCAGCTTTTCGAGCTTCTTGTCGCCGTGAAGGGTGTCTATCACGGTATCCCATAGTATTTCTATTTTTTCATTCTTCAGCGCGCGTTCCTGCACGATCTTCGACGCGCGGAGCTGGTTCCGTCGATGGACGACATAGACCTTGCTCGCGAACTTGGTGAGGAACACAGCCTCGACTATCGCGGAATCTCCCCCGCCGATCACAGCCGCGACCTTGTTACGGTAGAACGCCGCGTCGCATGTCGCGCAGAAGGAAATACCGTTACCGATATATTTTTCTTCGCCGGGCAGGTTCAAACGTTTCGGAGTGACCCCGGTCGTGATAATAATCGTGCGCGCCTGATAGGACTTATCGGTCATATTTACCGTGAACAAGTCTTTTTCCCGCGCGATGGAATTCACCTCGCCGTACTCGAACCATGCCCCGAACTTTTTCGCCTGCTCGTCCATTTTCTGCGTCAGCTCGTATCCGTTGACGCCCTCGGGGAAGCCGGGATAGTTCTCGATATCGTCGGTTAACGCGGCCTGTCCGCCCGAGCCCACTTTTTCTATGACTACCGTCTTGAGGAGGCCTCTCGACGTATAGATCGCGGAGGTCAGCCCCGCCGGGCCCGCGCCTATAACGGCGGTATCGAATATGACATTATCGGGCATGGATAACTCCTTTGATGTATAACATATGGGCACTTCTAATAACCCTCTTTTCAATCACATTATAGAGGAAAAGAGGACAAGGAAGTGACCATTGGGCGTGTTTTAAAAATATATCATTACTATTGTTAAAAATGTTAATAGTTTTTAGAACCGCCCATATTATAATATAATATTTTTCGCCCTTTTCGGCAAACCGGACATATTATAAGCAATCGCCGGGAATAATTCAATTATCCCATTTGACATAATCCTGCTTTAATTTATAATACTGTATAATAATTTCAGACGGAGGAAATATGAACAAATCCGCGATTATCTTCATTAAGATCGTATTCTGGATAGGAGTAGTCTTGGACGCGTTATCGACGGCGCTATTCCTGTTCCCGGAGTTCATGTTCTCGACCTACGGGCTGGAGGTCGCGTCGGTCGCCCCGGAAACCCGTTTCTCGCTCTATCTCGCGGCGGCTATGATGCTCGGGTGGACAGTTCTCCTCGGTTGGGGCGCGCTGAAGCCTATAGAACGGCGTGGGCTTCTCCTATTGACCGCGTTCCCGGTAGTCGCCGGGCTGATCGCGGCGGAAGCGTCGGTAGTCGCCATGGGGGTCGTGCCCGCGGGTGCGCTCGCGGGGACATGGGTATTCCAGGGATTCTTACTCGCGATGTTTATGACCGCGTATATTGTCGCGACGAAACAGGCGGGAATATCAAAATAAACACGGATTTACGGTAATATCTATTGACATCGTCTATAAGTGCATTATAATTTATTAAAATCATGGGAGTCTTGGTATGTCGATAAAGGGTAATCTCGATCAAATAAAAGATATCCTTCTCAGTGAAAAATCTTATTTAAAAGAAAAATACTTTATTAGCAATATCGGATTATTCGGGTCTTATACACGGGGCGAACAAAAAAATAAAAGCGATCTGGATATTCTCGTCGAATTCTCGAAACCTATCGATTTCTCCTATGATAAAAAACAATCTACTTATGTATTTTTCAGTATAAAATTCGGGAAGTCCTCGAACACCCATCCATTCTTGAGAGTATCATAGATAATCCCGAGCAGTTTTCGAGCTGTCGCGAT
>JABLXV010000027.1 GCA_013177895.1 Brevinematales bacterium
AGATCAGTATTCTGATAGCGATCCTCGATAACCAATCTGCGATAATGGTATCGGCTGATTCATAGACTTCCTAGGATGTCTGCCCCTTACCAAAGGGGCAGACCGATACGCATATCCCGCATAGGCTGATCTCCTCGTCCAGCCGTTCGCGCGATAGTCTCCGTGCCGTTTCCCGGCATTTGAACGGGTTATAGTATTCGTCGCGGTCGGTATGAATATCCCATAACGCGCCCGTAGCCGCTCCGGCGGGGCATTTCTCCACGCAGAGAATGCATTTTCCGCACCGGCTTTCGTCTATCGGATGCGACGCTATTTCCCCTTTATAACCGAACAGCACTGTCCCCAACCGCACCCTCGGCCCGTACTCCGGGGTTATCAGTAAATCCGTCTTCCCGATCCATCCCAGCCCCGCGCGCGTCGCGGTCATTTTATGCGACACCTCTACCCGCAGAGTTTTCCAATAATCGTCGTCCAATTCATGGTCGTATACAGTCGGCTTTACAGCGAACGCGGGAATCCCGTTATCGGTCAATACCATTTCAATACGTGTTACGGTCTCCGCGATCTCGCGATTCACGGTATGGTAATGGTCGAAGTATTCGCGGGTCGGCCCGTCGGAAACTTTATCGATTATCGGGTTATCGAGCCCGCGAAGGAGGGAAACCGCGTAGTTGTACGCGCCGTATTTTTCCGGTAGAAGCCCGGCGATACTGCCGATACCGAAGGTGTAGATGTTTTTATCGAGGAGGGGCGCGATGAGATTTCTAATTTCCATACTTACTCCAAAACCGTCTCGTTCCATCTAACACAGCGGTACTCGCCGTTATCCCCGGCGATATGGATGATTCCGCAGTTTGCGGGAACATGGTGATAGGTAAAATCCATGTCGATATTCGGGCATAGACGCGGAATCATACACATGAACAATCCCGCGTGCGCGACTATTAAGATATTGGAATTCCCATCGTAATTCTCCGATTCCAGCATCTTAATGAAGCCGCGGAAACGTTTCTCGATATCGAAACAATTCTCTCCGCCGAGAATCCGCTTATCCAATTCCCCGCGGAGCAGCCATGATTCGTACATCTCCATTTCGCGCTCCATCACGCCCATCCCGTGCCGTCCCTCCAATTCGCCCATGTCGATCTCATGCAGATGGGGATTGTAGATGACAGGCATCTTGACTTCGTTCGACAGTATCTGTGAGGTTTCCCTCGCGCGGGGAACCGTGCTCGAATAATGCGCGGTAAACCGGGTCTTCCTGAAGGTTTTCGCCAACGCCTCGGTCTGCGCAACTCCTTTCCCGGTAAGCCCATAGGGAAGATCGCGGTTCGAGATTAGGTCCATTTTCGCGAGGACGCTTTCCCCGTGACGGACGAAATAAAGATTCATTTTCTATCCTAAGGTAATAAAAGAGTTTTGTGGTACTTAGAGGGTCAATTTCTCAACCTATCCGATATCCGCCAGTATCCGTTCGACCATACCGGCGGGATCGTCAGCTTCGGAGATCGGCCGCCCGACTACGATATAGTCCGCGCCCAACTCCGCCGCCATGCGCGGGGTCATCACACGCTTCTGATCGTCTTTCACGCCGGTATCGGGGCGTATCCCAGGAGTGACCACCTTCGCGTCGGGAAATCTCCGCTTCATCATCGCGATCTCGAGCGGCGAGCAGACAAACCCCCGCAGCCCCTCGGAATACCCGGACTCCGCGAAATACTCCACCATTTCGGCGGCGGTCCTGTCCATACGGAGCTCGTGCTTCAGGATATCGTCGTTCATACTGGTAAGCACCGTCACACCGAGGATCAGCGGCGGTTTTGCCGCGCGCGATACCCCCTCGATAGCGCCGCGAACCATCTCGCGCCCTCCCATCAGGTGGATGGTGAACATGTCCACCCCGAGCTTCGAGACCGCCTCGCACGCCCCCATGACCTGATTCGGGATATCGAAAAACTTGAGGTCGAGGAAGACGCCCCGCCCTTTATCCTTGATATACTCGATCACCTGCCGGCCTGCGGACGGGTAAAGCGTCGAGCCTACTTTAAAGAGGACGTCCATCCCGCCGACAAGGTCGATCATTTTCTTTGCTTCGGGAAAATCCTGCATATCGAGGACTACGATCAGTTTCGTCGCCATTTTCACCTCACGGTTTACAGATATATAAAGAAAAACGTTCGTCGTACGGGACTTCGTTAACCCAGCGGAACTCCTCGTTCATCTCGGCGGCCCCGTGGCGGATAAAGTCCTCAGGCTCCGATTTCTCGAGCCAGTTATAAAATCTATTCTGAAACGATTTCTTTCCGGTATAGTCGATGATAATGACCTGTTTCTTCGCGAGACGCCGTGCCTCGCGGAACATCAGACGGCGATGCTCGGAATCCATACTGTGCGCCGTACCCGCGATAAATACCGCCTCGAAACTTTTATCGTCGGCGGGCAGTCCCGCGACAATATCGCCCCAAAGGAACTGGATGAGCAGATTGGTGAAGGGATTTTTCTTCTTGTGGCGGTGGCGGATATCCCGGGCGGTATCGATCATCTTGTGAGACGCTTCCACCCCGTTGACGTCATACCCGCGCTCCGCGAGCGCGAGGCACAAGGAGCCGTTACCGCACCCCATATCGAGGACTTTATCCCCCGGGTTAAGCTCCATATGTCCGGCGTTCGCGTCGATCAGGGCGCGGAAATATTCCGTCTGGCGCTTGAATAAGAGTCTATATATAAATGCCGTCCGGTCGTATCGTTTTACGCGTTCGTCTAAATTCACCCCCATGCTCCTTATATCCCGTTGCGGATACCGCCCCGGTTTCCGTCTATTTCTGCGACACGCCCCTGCTCCCCGGCTTGACGGCGGGAGACTTTCCCTCGCGGCATAACGGGCATTCTTCCGGTTTGTATGAATTCGCCCTGACCGAATGCAGCCATTCCGCTCGGATACCGAGGGACTCCGATTCGGGCATATTCCTGTCGATCAGGCTCGCGACCCCGACAATTTCCGCGCCGGAACCGGATACCAGCTCCATCACCTCGCGTACCGATTTGCCGGTGGTGATCACGTCCTCGGCGATCAGCACTTTCTCGTCGGGACGGATTTCGAACCCGCGCCGGAGTTGGAATACGCCGTCCACACGTTCGGCGAAAATCCCGCGCGCGTGAAGCACCCTCGCGAGCTCGTATGCGATCACTATCCCGCCGAACGCCCCGCCGATCACGACATTGATCTTCACATCGGCAAGCATTCGCGCGAGCTTTTTCGCGGCGACGTCGGCCATCTCGGGGTATTGCAGGAACTTCGCGCATTGGACATACCTGTCGCTATGCAGTCCCGACGAGAGGACGAAATGCCCCGTGAGAAGAGCCTCCGATTGATTGAGAAGGTCTTCTATCCCTTTATCATCCCGTATTTCCTTCATCTGCACCCCCGATTAAATATATTCCTTGAGTTTTTTACGGATTACGTCATAATTCTCCGGCACCTCGATATCGAGGAACATCCCGTCGCAGACATACCCGTAGAGCTTGCCGAGCTTCGTTAGGAGCGGGAAAATATCCTTTTCCAGCGAGATACTCTCATGGGGCTGGATAAAATTCAGAGTCTGTTTATTGAAAACATAGATACCGGTATTCACATAGGTCGTGGTGTCGGGATTTCCCCGCTGGAGGAAACGGTGGATCTGCTTATTATCAAGGAGCTCGACCGCGCCGTAGCGTTCGGGATGCTCGCTCGATTTGAGCGCCAGCGTCACGAATGCGTCGCGCGATATATGGAACTGGAGCAGGTCGTACACCGGTACGTCGTGGAACGTATCCCCGTTGACGACAAGGAAGGTATCCTTCTCGATCATTTTTTCCGCGAGCTTGATGCTTCCCGCGGTACCGTGGAGAAATTCCTCTTCGGTATAACGTATCCTGATGCCCCATGTTTTCCCGTTGGCAAAATAACTTTCTATGACCGGGCGCATATACCCGCATGAAAGGATAATATCGTCAATTCCGTTTTTTTGTAGAAAAAGGAGCACGAACTCTAAAAACGGCCTCGCATTCACGATCGCCATCGGTTTAGGTGCGTCCCCCAACTGCGCGGACTTCAGATGTCTGCCCATACCGCCCGCGAGAACTATCGCCTGCATGATTCCTCCTAACAGCTCAAGACTGACAATTATATTACTTTGTTATATATTTCTCAACGTTTTAACCAGATACTCGCATTCTTCCATAGTGCCCGCGGTGATGCGTCCGAAACGGTCGCCGAAGCCGAACTCGCCCAGCGTCCTGATCGAGATACCCGCCGTCTCGAGCGCGGATAGTGCGCCGGTATAGTTCTCCCCGAGATCGGTAAAGATATAGTTCGCCGACGGTTGGGCGGTTTTATACCCCAATTCCTTCAGCGACTGCATCAGGAAATCCCGGCTCTTCACGGTCCCGCTGACCGTCATATCGAGAAACTCGTCGTCCCCGAACGCCGCCGCCGCTCCGCTCTGCTGAACCGTACCCAGATTGAACGGGAGACGTATCTTTTCGATCTGCTCGGCGAACTCGGGACGCATGATCCCGTAACCTACCCGCAGCCCGGCCAGCCCGTAACATTTCGAGAACGTATAGATCAGGACGAGGTTCGGGTATTTATCGAGTAACGGCAGAGCGGAGTTTTCCAGCCCCGCGAAGTGGATATACGCCTCGTCGAGGATCACCGGCACTGTCTCCGGGATACGCGACATGAATTCGTCGATTTTATCCGGTTTATGAAAGGTCGATGTCGGATTGTCGGGGTTCGAGAAAATAATCGCGTTCGTCCCGGCGGAAATCGCCGAGTCCGCGAGCGACTCCAGATCGACCGAATAATCCTCGTTCCGTAATGAAAATACCGGGGCCGCGCCTTTGGGTATCGTCAGCAGACGGTAGAGCATGAAACTGCTCGCGGGGATAACCACCCTGCTCCCCTCGGTCACAAACGCGGCGAGAAGCATGTTCAGTATCTCACCCGACCCGTCGCCGAAAACGAACTGTTCCGGCGCGAGAGTAATCCCTCGGCGTTTCCAGAACGATACGGCCGCATCGCGAAGGTCTTTCAATTTAGAATCGGGGTAGACAGAAAGTCCCCCCGATACCGCTTCGGCTATCGCGAGCATCGCCTTAGGGGACGAACCCCACCGGTTCTCGTTCGACGCGAGCTTGATCATCCTGCCGGACTTGGATTTCCCCGGCATCCGTCCCGCCTGATACGTACCGAGCGACAGCACTTCCTTGCGGATCGATTTTATAGCTTCCATACTATTATCCTTCAATGATTATCCCACCCATTCCGCAATCGATTCGAATATCCCCCGCCCGTCGACGGAGCCCATCTCGGACTCGCTCGCGCGTTCGGGATGCGGCATCATACCCAGCACGTTCTTTTTATCGTTGAATATCCCGGCGATCGAAAGTGTCGCGCCGTTGGGGTTGGTAGTGTCGTCCACATTCCCGCCCGCGTCGCAGTACTGGAACGCGATCAGGTCGTGATCGAGCGCGTACCGGCGGTCGTCACCCTCGAGGAAGAAATTACCCTCGGCGTGCGCGATGGGGATTTTTACGATCTGCCCCTTATGATACCGCGCGGTGAACGGAGAATCGGCGGTCGTCACCCTGAGATGCTGGTGACGGCAGAGGAAATGGACGATATTATTCCGCAGGAACGCCCCGCGTATCAATCCCGCCTCGGCGAGCACCTGAAACCCGTTGCATATCCCCAGCACCGGCTTCCCTGCCGCGGCGTGCTTCACGACCGACTTCATCACCGGCGAGAAACGCGCAACCGCGCCCGCGCGGAGATGGTCGCCGTAGGAGAATCCCCCCGGGATGATGACCACGTCCAGATCGTCGATATCCGACTCCGTATGCCATACATAGCGGACATCCTTGTATAACACTTCCTCTACTACCCAGAAGGCGTCACGGTCGCAGTTTGTACCCGGGAACACGATGACACCGAATTTGAGCTTCGGCATCCAATCCTCCTCAAATCAATTCTTACTTAACTATAGAATAATCTCCTGAAGATTATAATGGAAAACGGTGAAAAAATAAAGATTTATCGGACTAGCGAGCGGTTTCTTTTTCCTTTGCTTACTCTGTGTTCTCCGTGCCTCCGTGGCGCATCTTACAGCCCCGCTTACCCGCGCGAATCCGTCTATGAAATCTTTCCCTCCGTACCCCCTTGTTTTATTTCGGAGTCTCTCATTATTTGAAATATATTGAAAGAGAAGCTAAAATATGATGCTGACAAACCATATTAAGGCGAGGGATCGTATGAAGTTTACGGTGAACAAGGATGAGTTTATCCGGCATTTGGGTATCGCGGATTCGATTATCAATGTGAAGTCTCCGCTCGCGATCCTGCTGAACGTGTATATCGAGGCGATTGACGACGGGACGATCATTATCCTGTCCTACAACGGCGAGAACGGCGTAAAAGTCGAATCGACCGGAGTGGTCGAGTCGTCCGGTAAAATCAACCTGCTCTCCAAGAAACTCCTCGAGGTCATCCGCAAGCTCCCCGGCGAAAAAATCGTGTTCGAGAGCAAGGCCGACAACGAGACCGAGATCGTGATCCACCCGAACGACAGCGAAAACCCGGTGTTCCACCTCAACGGGGTGGCCGCCGATACGTATCCTACGTTTAACGAATTCAACTGGCAGAACTATATCAAGATCGCGCAGGAAACCCTCGAAGAGCTCATCAAATCGACCGAGTTCGCCGTATCGACCGATATCGCGAAAAGCGCGTTTACCGGGACCTATATCGAGGAGGCGGTGGACGGGCTTCTATCGTTCGTAACCACCGACGGGAAGCGGCTGTCGGTCATCACCCGCGACTATGAGGAAAAGACCGGGACTATCGAGACCGGAGTCATCGTACCGCAGAAAATATTCAAGACGATACTCGAATCCCTGGGCACCGGAGACACCCTGTTCTCGGTGCATAACAACCAGGCGTTCTTCAAGATAGGCAATGTTTATATCTTCACGAATCTCGTCGAGGGAAAATTCCCGAACTATAAGGACGTGATCCCCGCCGAGAGAATCAACGTCGTGGAGATCGACAGCGGCGCGTTGTCCTCGGCGATCGACACCGTATCGGTGATGAGCGATCCCGACTCCGGGAAAACCAAGATCGAGGTGGAAGGCGATAATATGACCATCTCCACCCAGCACCCGCTGTACGGTACGTCTCAGCAATCGGTCAAGATCGAGTACGCAGGCACTCCGATCACTATCGCGATCAGCTACCGTTCCCTGCTCGACTTCCTCAGAGTGGTGCCGGGAAAAACAATCCAGATGATCATCAACTCGCAGAGCAGCCCGCTGCTCCTGAAGACCGAGAAGGACGAGAATTTCCTGTACATCACCATGCCGATGAAAATCAACGAATAATCATACGGCCATTCGGGACTCCCACTCTGTTTAAAAATCATCCTAAAACTTGCGGAAATCTTCGTTTCAGGTTATTTTATCACTAAGGGGGAATCCTTATGAAAGTTAAAATACTATTTGCGCTGACATTTTTCTGCCTAGTCTCTCAGCCGCTGTTCGCGCAGAATACGAAAAAAATGAAACTGATTCTGGGGCATCCCATCGACCAGAGCGCGGTGAAAAGTACCGCCGCGGATAAAATCAATATCCTGCTCTACCGCACCGTGTATAATTTTACCGCCATCGTCCCGTTTTTCGACGTGCTCGACCCGTCGATAGCGACCAACCTGCCGATCATGGATAACAATCTGGAGGCGGTCGCGGTTAGCAATCAGTCCGATTTCATCGTTTACTGGAGCTATAAAATAACCGGGCCGCAGAACGCCCCCCAAGCGGAAATCCGCCAGGTCGTCTGGTCGCTCGGCGCGGGGAAAGTCGTGCAGGAAAAGGGTTATACCACGAAACTGGATATTTCGCTTATCGATACGATCGACCTGATGCTCGAGGATATCCTGAAGCCCGTGCTGAACGTCGGCAGTATCAAGGTCGCGTTCCTGCAATTTCTGGATTTCCAGATCGGCAAGGAAACCTACGATCTTTGGATCAACTCGAAGTTCATTTCCCGCGTAGAAGGGGACAGTTTCAGCATGAAAATGAAGGTGCTCGCCGATCAGGACTATAAAATAGAGATGAAGCAGGGATTCAAGGCAATAACGAATTTTACGGTGCATGTCCTCCCCGGCGAGGCCGCGACTATCAGTTACAAAGCGGCCGCGACCGTCAAACTGCTGCCGTTCGAGGGCAAGGACAGCTTCAAGCAGTACCTCGCCCTGTTCGATAAACATGTCCTGCTCGAGGGGGACGTATGGAGCGGGATTCCCGCCGGGAAAGAGTATCTTTTCGAATTGTACGAACTCCCCACGAACCGGATCGCGAAAAAGGCGTTTTATCTCTCCGACGGGATGATCAAGGAGATCAATGTCAACCTGAAGGCATTCCCGCGTTTCTATATTTCCGCCGGGTTGTCCTACCAGAACGAACACTTTACCGGTTCGTCGCTCATCCATGAGGACGTCAGTTCGCCGGTATTTAATATTGATTTGTCGTACTTTATCACCCCGGCGTTCTGGACGGGACTATACTTCAATTACAGCTCTGGAAACGATTTAAGCCTCAGTAATACCACCGATATTCTCGATTCGTCCTATATGCTGGGCGCCGAGGCCGGGTACCTCATTCTCGGCGATCAACGGGAGGTGGTAAAATTCGGGGCGGGGATCCATCTGGGATATAGCTTTTTCGATACAAAAATAAATAACATCAATCAGAAACTTTTCGAGAGCCAGAATATCAATCTGGGATTATTCCTCAATCTGAATATCAGCTGGGTACAAATCAGATTATACGTAATTTCCGCGACGAAAAGTTTCCAACTCCAGTATGTGAATTACGATCCCGCGAACCAGTCCGATATTTCGTCGGATGTGATACTCCGCTTCAATGCCGCGCTTCAGGTGCCGATCTTTTAACACGCTGAAAATATTATACACCCCGTGTCTCCGGCAGATGCGGGGTGTTTTTATTTCATTATGGTGTATGCAATAAAATATTATGTTACTCTGGCACACATCTTGCGTAATATAGTATGTGTGATGATTGAAGATGGAGGCGGAATATGACTCAGTGTACTTTTTTGGATCGATGCCGGAACAGTTTCTTTAGTTCCGAATTGGCGGAAGACGGGATTATGAAGACGATTATAACATCGGACTTTTGTATGCGCGCCGCGCACTCCTGCGCACGCTTGAAGCTATATAAAGAACTGGGCGAATCGAAAGTACCGTCGAATTTTTATCCTTACCAGAAGGAAGACGCGAATAAACTGATAGAAACCGGGAGATTAGTCAAATAGCCCAACAAACCTTTCTTATACAACCTTCCAACCCCCAACCCTATGAAAGCAGGCATCATGCCTGCTTTCTCTATTTTATCAGGGCGGTTCCAAAAACTATTAACATTTTTAACAATAGTAATGATATATCTTTAAAATACGCCCAATGGTCACTTCCTTGCCCTCTTTTCCTTCATATTTCATTGTAGAAAAGAGGGCTTACCGCCGAGAATCGGCGATTATTAGAAGTGCCCATCAACCTTTTTCCTGAAAACTTGCGTGTCTCGCGTTTTTGATATATCTTATTAACTGAGGATTTTCTTACTATACGGCCGGGCATTTCACAAGCCGTCACAGAATGCTGAAATATCCAGGAGGAATTATATGAAGAAGGTAATGGGTCTAGCAATTACAGCATTGGCGATTATAGGGCTGAACACTTCGTATGCGGGCGAGATTTCCGGCGGGCTATTCCGTATCGGCGGGTATTTCGGGTACAACCCCCAAGCCGCGCTGAACACCGCCATTAAAGCGGGCGGCTATCCCGAACTCAGCGGATTATCCTACGGTATGACTATCGGCGGCGGCGGATTCGGGGGCAACTTCTATTTCGGCGGATGGGGCACTGTCATCAATTCGTCCGAGGTATTAAAATCGGCGGCGTCGGAAAGAACGATGACTTACGGCGGCGGTTTCGGCGGATTCGAATTCGGGTATGCCGTGGTCTATTCCGGAGGGTTTATCCTGATGCCCACGGTATCCTTCCTATGGGGCGGTTACGGTATGTCTTTCCAGACGAATTTAACGTTCGCGCAATACCTGAATAATCCTGTGGAGTATAGCCCTGAAATAGGCTCGTCGATTTTCAGTATCTCGGCGGGTATCACCACAGGTATGATGTTCATGGATAAGGTGGGATTCCTTGCGCGTATCAATTATATCTATACCCCGTTTCTCACATGGGACGGAGCGGTATTGAGCGCTACGCCCGAGTATAATCAGCATTCGCTTTTCGTCACGCTGGAAATGGCGTTCGGCACACTTATCCCGGGTAAGGATATTTCGCATGAGATAGACGCGGACGAACTGCCCAGCGGTCTTCCCGAAGACGACACCTACGTCCAGTAGAAGCAAGACAAGTTAATTATTTTCCAAATTGAAGGGGAGCTAGACTCCCCTTTTTTTTATTGGGGGATGGATTTTCCCGGCGGTTTACTCGTAGAGCTTATCCGTGCCCTTGGGGTGCGAGTAGAACGGGCAATTATTCTTCTGGCAGTAGGGATTCATCGCAGAAAACACGCAGTCCACGCCTCCGTGGGTAATGATCACTTTCAGGTAATCCCGCATAAACTCGACGGCGTTGATGATGGAAAGGAAAAGATTCCGTTTACAGCATCGCGGGATACCCTGGTACGCGATGGCATTCAGGGTGGTGGAGGTAAGCAGATTTGCGAGCTTCCATTCCTCCGCCGCGAGTTCGGTATCGGGGAGAACCATATTGAGGAATAGGGAATTTCCCAACGCAGCCCCGCATATCCCGTACTGGTTGCAGAATCCTTCGGTCAGACGCCGCGCCCTATCCTTCGCGAGATGCAGTTTCGTTTTCTTTATTTCGTACTCTTTACGCTTATTATAGTAGCAGGTCAGCATCGCCGCGGTAACCAGATAATGATGCACCGGCGAATTGATCTCGATACGGGGGTTCCGCATCAGGGTCATGGCGATCTGTATCGGATCCTCCGACGGCGAGGAGAGGCAAAACTGCTCGATCAGTTCGAGCGCGGAAAGATTAAAACAACCGGTGCAGACAAAATGACCTTTCTCGCACGCCTGTATCGTATCGAAAATCCCGCCGCACACCGCGCAGACCATTTTCTGGTGCGATGTCAGCCTGAGAAGTTTTTTATCGCAGATGACGCAGCTCTCAGAATGTTCGGAATGTTTATGCTGTCCCATTTTTATTCTCCCCGCTATCATTATAATTCCGCGCGGAAAAAAAATCAATCTCCCGGATAATGCCCGATTTATCCACGTTAAAAACCCGTGAATGTTAAAAATTATATATTTTTGATAATTATAGCAAAAAAAAACGGATTATCCGTTGACATTATACAATATGAAGTATAAAATTGAATCTGAATATCTTTTTGAAAAGAAGAGGATGTATGTTCGACTCAAAACTCATTTCGGCAATCCTGAAGGACTATATTTCTAAATTTCCGGCAAAGGATAAAGAAAGCCTCACCCTTGAAATTGACGACAGTTCTATCGTTATTTCACTTGTCGGAGATATCCATTCGCTACGTATCATCAACGTTCTGATTAACGTTATTTTTAAAAATGTGGACATTCAGAATACCGATCAATTTCTGGTGTTTGATCTATGTCTGGCTATCGAAGAATCCCTGATTAACATATTCAAGCATTCCTATCCGGACAACCGGGGTCAGGTCGAGCTGAGGGTAAAATTCGAACCGGATAAAATTGTCATCAGGGTCTCCGATTACGGAGCGAAGGGACGCAGTTTTAATTACGATGAACAGCTTAAAAAGACCCCCGAAAGCGAATTCTCGGAAAGTGGGCGCGGGATGATGATTATTAAAAAAATTATCGATGATATCAAGTATTCGACCGATAACGACCGGAATACTCTTCTTCTGATAAAAAAATGGAAGGGCTAATTAAATGGAAAAAATGGACGATCTTCAGATTTTTCAGGAAAAAAAGGGAAACGTATTTATTCTACGTTTAAAGGGTATTATGGATAGCTCGACCTGTATGCAATTCGGGATTCTTTTTAAAGAGATCGCCGACCGGCCGGGGATGCACCTGATACTCAATTTAAAAGAACTCACTTATATCAACAGTATCGGTATCGGGACAATAGTCAGCAATGTCAGAAAAATCCAGAACACCGACGGAATGGCATGTTTCTATCAGGTCTCCGATGAGGTCAAGCACGTCTTCGACCTCACGGGATTGTCGAATATCTTTTATTTCTTTGACGATGAGGATGCCGCGTTTAAATTCCTTGCGGAGAATTGACAAATTTCCCGAATTCTATTACCATTATTTATCGAAATGAGGAATATACTATGATTATTCTGACCGTCTCTTCCAATCTCAACTGGTGGCGCAACATATCTCTGTCGAGTTAGGATGACCTTTGGGGCAATCGTATTATTTTTATATCCCGCGGGTTCATGCCTGCGGGTTTTTCTTTTTAGGAGGCACCATGAAAAAGCTGTTAGTCCTGTTCCTGTTCGTACTTGCGGCGTTCCTTCCCGCGTATCCCGCGAATAAAACCGCCGAACAATCATTCTATTTCGTGCAGGTCACCGACACCCATTGGGGCCCCGACCTTCATACGGCGCGCCTGAAGAAGATCGTCGACGCTATCAACGCGCTCCCGATGAAGATCGAGTTTGTCGCGCATACCGGCGATATCGCGAGCGACGACCTTGACAATATGGCGAACCTGTCCAACGCGCTGAAAATATATTCCCAGTTGAAAGCGCCTCTTTATTTCGTACCCGGCAACCACGATATCGTAAAGTATAAATACGATAAATGCATCGCTATCTATACGAATTATTTCTCGCCCCTCAACTATACGGTCGAGGTCAAGGGAGTCGTCATGCTCTTCACGTTCCTCGAACCCCTGCGCGAGAATTATACTATTCCCGGGTACGACCCGTATAAATGGGTCGAGAGCGCGCTGAAGGCGAACAAGAAGAAGCCCGTGCTGGTCTTCCATCATTCGCCGGTCATCCCGGACTTCTATAATAACGAGATGCATTACCCCTACGACCAGAAAGAAACCGCCGACTGGAGCGCGATCGTCAATAAGTATAAAAACGTGAAGGGCATCTTCTGCGGGCATTTCCACCGCGGCGAGATGTACTGGATCGGGGACGTCCCGTGCTATATCGCCCCGTCGGTCGCGGCGTACTGGGAACGCCAGGCGACGTTCAGGGTATACGAGTACGACAACGGCAAGCTGAATTATTTCACAGTCTACATAGAAGATAAATAAGAGGCCGATATGGATGCGAATAATGTACTTTATCCCGTACACCGGGAAATCGCCGCGGATATAGAAACCCCTGTTTCCGCGTTCCTCGCGCTCAAGGAGGAAGGCAAGATGGGGTTCCTGCTGGAAAGCGTGGAGATGGGTGAAAAGCTGGGACGGTACTCGTTCCTCGGGTTCGACCCGGAGCTCATCTTCACCGCGAAGAAAAATAAAGTTCGGATAACTTTCAACGGCGAGACGGAGGAAATGGAGTCCGCCGATCCGATCGCGGAAATCAAACGGGTCGTATCGTCGTTCCGCGAGGAGCCTGTCGAGGGTTTGCCGCCGTTCACAGCGGGCCTCGTGGGGTACTTCTCCTACGACTCCGTGCGCTACTTCGAGAAACTCCCCGACGTCAAGCCCGATAAGCTCGACCTCCCGGATATCTTTCTCGTCCTGCCGAGAGTGCTGATCGCGTTCGACCACATCCGGCAAAAACTCATCCTGATCGGGCACGCCTACTCGCCGGACAAGAAGGACGAGGTGATGCAGACATTACTGGAATACGAGACGCGTCTCTTCTCGGCGAAACCTCCGGCGCGTATCAGGGAATCGGCGAAGAATAAAATCGACCTGATCTCCAATTTCCGCAAAGCGGACTTTATTGCTGCGGTGGAGAAAGCGAAACGGCACATTGTCGCGGGCGACATCTTTCAGGTCGTCCTTTCCCAGCGCCTCCGCACTACCATCGATATCGGTCCGTTCGATATCTACCGCAAACTCCGCATGATCAATCCGTCCCCGTACATGTTCTTCATCGATCTCGCGGATTTCCAGCTGGTGGGCTCGTCCCCGGAAGTGATGGTGCGCCGCACGAAGTCCGGGGATAAGGACGAACTGATCGTCCGCCCTATCGCGGGTACGCGCCCGCGCGGGAAGAATAAGAAGGACGACGAGGCTGTCGAACGCGACCTCCTCAGCGACGTGAAGGAGCTCGCCGAGCACACGATGCTCCTCGACCTCGCGCGGAACGACGTCGGGCGCATCTCCGAGTTCAATTCCGTCCGGGTCGAGGCCCCCTATCATATCGAACGGTATTCGCACGTGATGCATATCGTTTCCGACGTGTTCGGCAGGCCAAATCCGCGGTATGACGCGGTCGACGTGATCGGCGCGACATTCCCCGCCGGCACGGTCAGCGGCTCGCCCAAGGTACGCGCGATGGAGATTATCGAGGACCTCGAGCCGGAGAAACGCGGAGTTTACGCCGGCGCTATCGGCTATATCGACTTCTCCGGCAACACCGACACCTGTATCGCTATCCGCACCATCGTGCATCAGGACGGGACGGCATACTTACAGGCGGGCGCGGGCATCGTCTACGATTCCGTCCCGGAGCGGGAGTACGAGGAGACTATCAATAAGGCCAAAGCGCTGATGAAAGCGATTATTTAGGAGGGCGTATGATATTAGTCATCGATAACTACGATTCGTTTATATACAACATCGTGCAGTACATCGGGGAGTTTTACCCCGACGTGAGGGTATTCCGTAACGATAAGCTCACGGTCGACGAGGCGCTCGCGATGGAGCCCGACGGGATAGTCATATCCCCCGGCCCGGGGCGTCCGTCCGACGCGGGCATCTCCGAGGAACTGATCCGCCGTTCTGGGGATATCCCCGTCTTCGGGGTGTGCCTCGGGCATCAGGGCATCACCGAAGTATTCGGCGGCGAGGTCATATCCGCGTCGCGTATCATACACGGGAAAAGCTCGAACATGAGCCATAACGGTACGGGCATATTCGCGGGACTGCCGTCGCCGATCAAGGGTATCCGTTATCATTCCCTCGCCGCAAACCGCGCGAACCTTCCCGATACCCTCGAGATCACCTGCGAGAGCGACGACGGCGAGATTATGGGTCTTCACGCGAAGGGGCGGAACATCCACGGTATCCAGTTCCATCCCGAATCGTTCCTCACCCAGTACGGTAAGCAGATCATCAGGAACTTCGTCGATATGGTGGTGGAGCGCAAGAAAGCGAAAATATCCGACCGGTTGAAGACGCTCGTCCAGCGGATCTGCGCGAAGGAAGACCTGACCCGGGACGAGGCCGCCGAGATGATGGATAATATAATGAACGGGGACGCCACTCCCGCGCAGATCGCGGCGTACCTGACCTCCCTGCACCTCAAGGGCGAATCGGCCGACGAGATCACCGGGAGCGCGCAGTCGATGTTCCGCGCGGCGTTGAAAGTAAATACGAACGTCGCGCCGCTGATCGACACCTGCGGCACGGGCGGCGACCATTGCGGCACGTTTAATATATCGACCGCGGCGGCGTTTGTCGCGGCGGGAGCGGGTATTTTTATCGCGAAGCACGGCAACCGTTCCATCACGAGTAAAAGCGGTTCCGCGGACGTGCTCCAGTCGCTCGGCGTGAGGATCGACCTGACCCCCGAGCAGGCAGTCCGTTCTATCGAGACCGCCGGGTTCGCGTTCCTGTTCGCGCCCTCGTACCACCCCGCGATGAAGCACGTGATGCCCGTCCGCCGCGAGATCGGTATCCGCACCGTGTTCAATATCCTCGGCCCGATTGTCAATCCCGCCGGGGTGAAACGCCACGTCATGGGGGTCGCGTCCCCCGCCCTGCTCGAGATGATTCCCGGGGTGTTCGCGAAGCTGGGGCATATCCATTCGGTCGTGGTGCACGGCGAGACCGGTATCGACGAGGCGTCGATCGAGGGATTGTCGCAGGTGCGGGAAATCGTTAACGGCGAGGTTACCGCGTGGACGCTCGACCCCTCGAAGTACGGCCTCGACGGGCTGATCGAGGAACTCCGCGTAGCCGGCGCGGAGGAAAGCGCCCAACTGATACTCGATATTTTCGCGGGAACCGAGAAGGGCGACCCTTATAAGGCGGTCGTGCTGAACTCCGCGCTTGCCGTGATGGTCGCGCGGGATATCCCGTTCGACGAGGCAGTCGTTATTGCGCGGGAGAGCGTCGATTCGGGCAAGGCGATGCGCGCGCTCGAAGCCGCCCGGAATTTTCCCTCGGGGGTTTGACGGAGAATGAATAAACTTCTGGAAATCATAGAAGCGAAGAAATCCGAGGTGGAGGAACTCCATCGCGCGTATGATATCGGTATTCCCGCCGACAATACGCCGTTACGCCCGTCGTTCCGCGACGCGCTCGCGGGGGGAGGCTTCCTCAAGCTGATCGCCGAGGTCAAGCGAAGCTCGCCGTCAATGGGGGATATCAACTCCGCCGCCGATCCCGTGGATACCGCTCGGGTGTATTCCGAAAACGGGGCGTCCGCGATATCGGTGCTGACCGACAGGGGATACTTCGGCGGGAGCTGGGAATTCCTGCGGGACATCTCCGCGATATCCGGCCTGCCCCTCCTGTGCAAGGACTTCATCATCGACGCCCTCCAGATCGACCTTGCCCGCGCGTACGGCGCGAGCGCGGTGCTCCTGATTACCGAGGCGCTTGACGATAGCGAACTCGCGCGCCTGTACCGTTATACCGAAGAATGCGGGCTGGACGCGCTTGTCGAGGCGCATTTCCCGGAGAATATCGAACGCGCGGCCGCGCTCGGCGCGCCGGTCATCGGGATCAACAACCGCGACCTCGCGACATTCGAGCTCGACCCGGACTACGCGCTGAAATATAAGGGGATGATACCCGGTAACAGGATACGTCTCGCGCTTTCGGGGGTGGAAACTCCCGCGGACGCGTTGAAATTCGCGCGCGCGGGTTTCGACGGGATACTGGTCGGAACGTCCCTCATGCGGGCGAAAAATCCCGCTGACGCGGTACGCGCGCTCGCGGGTATCGAACGAAATCAACCTATCAACAAATAAGTTAGCCCCGCCGAAGCGGGGCTAAGCTGAAAAATCTATCGTTTATCGGGGGATACGAGTTTATTTACCCGGTCCCTTAGGGCCTTTTTCGGAACCCATACCAGGTCCCATTCCGGGTCCTTTAGCCTTCATGGTATTCACCGCGTCGACAAGTTCCTGCATCTTAGCGGGATCGGAGCCGACGGTGTTGAGCCATTTCGCGATTGCGGCGTCGGTTTCCTTCTTGCGCTGGTCGTTCAGCGCCTTGATCTTTTCCATTCCGGCTTCGCGGTTATCCTGAATCTTCGCCTGAACATCGACCATTTCCTTCAGAACCTTGGAAATCTCTTTCCCGTTCTTCCCGGGGTCTTTCGAATAGTCGGCGGAAAGTTTAACAAGCGCGTCGCGGAGTTCCATCAGACGTGTATGAAGGTCAAGGTTTTTTTCCTTGGTTTCAAGGAACACTTTCTGGATCTGGATATTGTACTTCTCCATAATCGGATGTATGCCGCTGAGCTTTGCGAATACCATCATGCCATGCATCATACCGCCGTCCATATCCATATCCATGCCCATACCGGGATGGTTGTCCTTCATCATACCCTTACCGTCGCCGGGACCCATGTCGCCGCCTTTTTTTGCATACGCGGTCATCGTGCCAAGGACTAAAACTGCCGTCAATACTAAAACTTTTCTGATCATAAAATCCTCCTGAAAAAATTAATACACTGCCAGACTATAATAATAGTCGATGGCGTTATAGTTCGTATCGCTTTCCGTTTCGTAAATTGCCAATTTATAGTAGCTTTCGAGCGAATCGAAATCCTCGTTATAGACAAGCTCTTCCGCCTGAGTACTTACCGGCTCGGCCGTAAACGGGTTAAAGATTACCCCGGCGGCAATCAGGAGAGCCGCGAACGATCCCGCGAGCCCTGCAAAACGCCATCTCGCCGTCCGCGCACGCTTCGGCTCGGCCGCCAGCTTCGCCTGAAACTTCGCGGCCAGATCGGGAGTATCCATCACGGTATTCCCCGCGCGCAATCGCTCGGATATGCGGTAGTAAGCCCTGCATTCGCGGCAGCTTTCCAGATGCCCGTCCAGTTCGGAATTCCCGCTCTCACCCACGTCTATCAAATCCTTCGCTTCGTTACATTGCATCCTGTTCCTCCAGTCTTTTCGCGAGCTTCAGCTTTCCCCGTCGGTAAAATGATTTTATTGTCGGGAGCTTCTGCCCTAAAATCCCGGCCACCTCTTCGAGCTTCTTCCCGTCGATATCCTTCATAATAATCACATTCCGCTCTTCTTCACGGAGCCCCATCAGTTCCTGCTCCATCAAACGGTTCTCCTCGCCGATAAAAAACGATTCCTCCGTCTGCTTCCGCGACCCGATGTCTTCCGCCTTATCGAGGCTCATCCATCCCATAAACTTATCGCGCACCAGCCGGGTCTTTGCCAGATTGATGCCCGTCCTGATGAGATACCCCGTGGGGTTCTCCATCTGCCGGACGCGTTCCCAATGCCCGTAAATCTTGATAAACGCTTCGGAGGCGATGTCCTCAGCCGTACCGTTTGAACGCACATATCCGCGTACAATCCGGTATACCGAGGGTTGGTTTTTTTTGAAAAACTCCGTAAATTCGCGTTCCAACTCTGTGTTCATTCTACTCTCCGCGTCTAATAGGATGACTCCATTCCTACAAAAAAGATGCAATTTTCTAAAAAATACTTCCACACCTATTCTAAAATCCCAAAGTGCCGATATAAACAATAGTAAATGGTATCATAAAAGGCAAGCAGATGATTCGATTAATAGACGCGAAAATAGCAGAGGTTCGCGGGCTACCGTCCGAAAGGATTGTGAATGTCAGGGTAATAGAACAAAACGGCGAGCGTGCGATAACGGATATTAACGGGCAACGGGTGGAGGCGAAGATCGAGGGGCAGATACCCCGGAGCTTCCTGGCGTTTGTGGAACGCAGCCCCGACGGAATGAAGCTCCGCGTACTGAGCGGTATCAAGGACAGCCCGTTATTCACCCATATCGCGCGGGATAGGCTCCTGAATAATCTCAGGATTTTCCTGCTGCAGAACGGGTTCCCATTGGAGGAACGCCACCTCAATACGGCGCTGCTCCTCACAGAACGGGGCATCCGGCTCGCGAGGGAGAACTTCAAGCTGCTGCTGATGGCGGGAGCGCGATACGGCGATAAATTCGCCGAAACGGTCGCGGATTTTATGGGGAAGGGGGTTGCCGCGGACGAGGGGTTCCCGGAATTCCTGTTCCGGTTGCGGGATATCCTGCGGGAAATCCTCGATACGGGATTACCCCCGGAGGACAAGGCCGCCGCGAACGACGCCGCGGATAAGCTGAAAGCGTTTTTCAGCGCGGTGTACGGCGAAAAATACGACGCGCGGATGGTCAGACAGGGCGGCAGGGAATTACTCGTACAATCGCGGGTAAAGGTGAAGAACGATATCCGGCGTTACATTTTCGATATCTCGGATAACGAGACGGGAAATCTGACAGTCGCCGCGGAAAGCGGGAACGAGGGATACCGTATCACGGTATATATTAATAAGGAGCTATACGGCCGTATCGGCGGGAAGCTCGATAACGAAGGAAATACTTTTTACGAGGGCTTGCGGAAGAAACTCCCCCATTTCGGGTTCGCGCTGTTTTTCCGCGAGACAAGCGACGAGTTTTTATTTTACCGGGCGGACGAGAACGAAGAAGGCTCGGCCCATATCCCGGACTTGGATATTTTTGTTTAATCACAGGAGGTGAAAATGAGTACGAAAGCCACGGCATTAAAATACGATCACGATACGGACAACGCCCCCCGGCTTCTGGCGCGGGGAATAGGCGCGGTCGGGGATTATATTGTCACGCTCGCGAAGAAAAGCAATATTCCCGTATACCGCAACGAAAAACTTGCCGAATCGCTCGTGCGCCTGAAAGATAATGATGAAATACCGATGGAACTGTATACAATAGTTGCGGAAATCTTCGCTTTCGTATATTCTTTAAAGAGCAGTATAGCCAGCTAACGGCGAATTAAAAATTCCGAGGAGCGCAGTAATGCCGATGAAGAAAATCCCCCTCGAGCAGCTTAAGCCGGGGATGAAATTCACAAAATCACTATTCGATAAAAATCTGAATATCGTACTACCGGCGGGAAAACCGCTCGACGATATATCGATAAAAAATCTCAAACTGCGCAGTCTGGATTTTGTCGAAACTGCGGGTGAGCTGGTCGACGAGACGCTTCAAACTAAAGCCGCCGAAGGAAGGGAACTCGCCGATAAGAAAAAGATAAAAGTCGACAAAGATACCGCGCGTTATCTCGAAATCTATAAAGAGTCGGTCACTACCATCAACGCACTGTACGGCCGTTACCGTTCCAGACAGGGCTTCAATGTGGACGAAGTACAGAAGCTCGCGAATAAACTGGTCAACACGGTTATGATGGAAAAGAACCCCAACGTATTTATCAATCTGGTGAATATCACCGGGCGCGGCGAGTACCTTTTCCATCATATCGTCAACGTCACCCTGCTGGGCATCCTGCTCGGTCAGAGAATCGGTTACTCGATGGTCAAGCTGGTCAGTCTGGCGATGGCGGGGCTTCTCTACGATATAGGGATGACGAAAATCCCCGCGTACATAGTCGAGAAGGAAGGGAAACTCTCCCCCGAAGAACGGAACCAGATCAATACTCACCCTATTCATAGTTACCAGACCATCTCCCGCGAATTCAATCTCCCGACTGAAATAGCCCGCGTCGGCCTCGAGCACCATGAGAAATGGGACGGGACGGGATACCCGCGCAAGATAAAAGGCAATGAAATTTCGGAAATGAGCAGAATGCTGGCGATTGTCGACACTTATGAAGCGTTGATAAAAAGCCGTGTCTATAGAGAAAAGAACGAATCGTACGACGCCATGAAGCTGGTGGTAAGCGAAGGCTCGAAACGGTTCGATCCCGATTTGCTGAAGGTATTCCTGAACATGATGTCGATCTACCCGGTCGGCGGATTTGTGCGGCTGAACAACAACGCGATAGCGAAGGTCATTTCGGCCGACGCGGTATCGCCGTTCCGCCCGACGGTGAAGATTGTTTACGACGAGTTCGGGGACAAGATCGAGGACGGCGAAGTCATCCGCCTGTCCAAGGAAAAGGATATTTACATAGTGGGCGCGGTGAAAACCTCCCAACTGAACGACAGTGACGAGCGGCAATAAGGGTTTCGGGAACTACGGGGAAACTTTAGCCAAAATATTCTTAGAGGGATTAGGCTATCGTTTTATCGCCCAGAACTACCGGAACAGATTTGGGGAAATCGACCTGATTTTTCTCGACGGGGACGTGCTGGTCCTGGCCGAGGTGAAAATCCGCCGGAAAGAATCGGCGGCCACACTGGAAGATACGATTCCCTTATCGAAAATTAAAAAAATCCTGAAATGTGCCGAAATATTTATTGAGGGCAGCGTGGTCGGATACAAGGAGATGAGAATCGATGCGGTACTGATTTTAGAGGGCAGTGGCGCGCAGCGAATAGACCATTATAAGGATATCTACTAATGGAAACAAACATGCCCGATTCGGCCACCGAAAGACTGAGGAAAAAGCGGAACTTTCACCGCATCATTGTGAAAACGAATTCCAGTTCGCTTTCCAAGGAACGGATGGATGTCCTGCGCAAGAAGATTTATGATCCCGCGTATATCAATCACGCGATCGAGAAGCTTGCCGATAATATCAGCAAAGCGATGCTGGAAGGGTATATCGATCAGAAGAACCTTTAACTGCAAGCGGGGTGTGCTGCATATCGATAATCGCTCGATAATCAGGGCTATTGCCGGTATGCGGGTAAAATCAAGTGTTATCATCGTCCCGCGATGGAACACGTAAAAAGGGGCTATCCTAAAATAGCCCCTTTTATTATTGCCGGGTCGATTATTCCGTCAAACCCAGCGATGAGATATCCACCTCCCAAAGACCGCCTTCTTCAATATCTGTACGCCCATCATCTAAATGATAAGCGACTGGATAGCTTGCGGTTCTCCCCTGAAGCACATAGATTTTTGTTAGATTAGAATTAATCCCCATCACGCAATCCGACCAGCTTTTCTGATATAACGTACTTTTACCACTATCTATATCATATTGTAAATTACCGATATACAAATTCGTATTATTCTGTATATCATAATAAGCTAATATTCCCTGATTATGAAGGGGACTCATAGGATAATTAAACCCTGAATAACTATATAGTATTCCCGAAAAATAATTAAAAAATAAATATCTGTTTTTCGGACTGAACCCGAGGATATCGTATCCTTTCGGGAGATCGATCTTCCGGTTCGATAGAAAATCGATAATAGCTAAATTATACTCGCTATACCGGTTTGGACTCCCAATAATATCCGTTTCGACCCATTTCCCCAGACATAAAAGCGATGATTCTCCTTTACCGATCTCGGCTATAAAAGTCCCGCTTCCGAGATTTGTCTGGTAGATCAAGGGATAATTCGTTTGCGATGAATTCGTTCCCATCACCTTCAGGACGTTGTTCGTAATAAACACTACGTATTTATCGTTCGCGCAGAGATATTTGACACCCGCTTTTTCCGGGAAGAAAAACCACGTGTCGTCCAGATTATTTGACGATTTAAATACTACGGCGTAATTCGTACCTGAATCCCAGTACCAAAAATAACAGTTATTTGAAATGATTCCCTGCCGGGATAACAATTCTGCTTTCATATCGTAATATTTTGATAATGGTTCTGACGCATAATTCATCTCGTGAATTTTTATTGCGGGAAAGGCTAAATATTTGTACATCGGAGCATAGGGATCATTACCGTCTCCCGGAGCGTCTATAGCCGAACAACCGGCTAAAATACCGAATAAACAAACGGATAATAGAATATTATTTCTTTTCATTTTTTTCCTCCGGTTACTTTTTGTAAGGGAAACAGCATCTAGTAATTGAATAACCCCAATCCATATATTTTTCCCAAAACAGATAGTGATTTAAATAACTTCGCATGGTCAAACTTGCTTCATTTTGCGCTGGGTCTAAGGGATTTGGATAATAGCCTGCTTCGGCGCCGTTTCCGTCCGTCAGAAGCATCCAGTTTTGATACCTCGTTTCCGTCCATTTATTAATCAGAATTTTAAACCAAAGAATATTCAGCCATTGATAACATGTTACATTATAGGAAGTTATCCTATATCCTATTCCAACCCGCCAATGACCGGCGTCTTCCTTCGGATCGAAATTCCCGACTTTTACCCATTTCGAACGGGCGATAAAAAACGGGTTGTCTTTCTCGATTGAATTCTTCATAACCACGAAAGTCGCCTCTTTATTTTGCGTTCCTCCCCAAATATTACATCCGACCCTATCGTCCGTAACCCATTTTATTCCTTTATCGACATCCCAAGAACCCCCATTGTTCCAATCGGTTATTCCCATTACCTTACCGAGATTATAATATCCGTCCTGAGTAGTAGTATATGTTATTTTAATGTCGTATCCCACCCTTTTAGTTTCAGTAAATATCGTATTAGGTTTTTTTATAATAATATCCGCCGTTCTTTCCATTGGGTCTAAAAAGTATAACCTCGCGCTAATCGAGAATTTAGCCGTACTATAACTTCCGAACATACTTATTTTTATTTTTACACCGTTGGAAAGAGTGGTCAGTTGAGTGGATACTAGCTGTGTTTTTAAATCGATATTACTGACGCTTAAATTACTGATATAGGCTTTGTTCTGTAAATCGTGGTAAACGGTAAATTCGTATGATACTGATCCCACGCCTGTTATAAAGTTGCTATAGATACATAAAGCGAGATTTGTCGACATTAAGTTTGTCGAAATGTGATGGTCGTTTGTAATGGTATTCGTCTGAATCTTAACCTTGAGTTTTTCATAGTCGTTATAGTACATCGCGACAGTCGCCACAGCCGACGGCCCGCACCATATTTTATCTTCATAGTTATATACATACTGAGAATTTTTCCAACTCAACTTATGTAAATTGTACTCCGGATTCCACCAGCTATCCTCGTTCCATAAGAAAAAGTTCTGCACCACCCGTCCGTCGTTTAACGGCTTTGCCTTCGTCTGTCCCGTATCCATCATTTCCTTGACTACATCGTCGTTCGTGGATAAATCTACCAGATTGGTAAAGTACTGCTGGGTAAACTCCCAAAGGTCGAGGTTGACCTGAATATTCGATGTAACCGTTTCAATAATATCCGACGTATCCATCCCGTCGTTCGTGAAGTACTCCGGGTGTTCGAGCGCAAGTTCCGCCGGGTCGAGTTCCCCCTCCGTCTCCCCGCCGTCCGCGTCCATCGTACGGTATACAGCGCCGCCCGGCTGGCTCGCCGCGCCGTAGCACACCGACGGGTATCCGTTAGCGACCACCTTACTCCCGGAAATCCCCTTCAACGCGGCGGGCTGGGTATAATCCGGCGCGTAACGTAAAACGTACTGTACCGGGCCGCCGTCCTTTTTCTGCGCGACTGCGGTCACAGTCCCGGCTTCCACGCCGCCGAGGATGACCCGGAATTCGTAATACTTCGGGCGCGACTTGGCATCGTAAATCAGCACTGGGGTCAGCGATAATTCCGCGTCTTCCCACCCGTTGTCCACGCGGAACCCCTCGATCTCGACCAACGCGAACGCGCGCGCGACCCTCCAATAGACGTACTCGTTTCCCAGATTGGTGATAGCGTCGAGTTCCGCGATAGTTGCATAAGGAGTATCGGATTGATAATTTACCAGCGAAACAGGCTGCGCCTGATTCGGCTCGAACGAGCATCCCATAACCGCGACCGCGATTATGCCCAACAGCGCGCTAAGTGCTGTGTGTGTGTGTGTGTTACGACCTTTCTCATTTTATCCCTTCCTTCTTAAATATTCCCCTAGATATTGACTGAAGAGAGTATATCACGATGATTTAAAATTGTCAAGCGGATACGCTGTATTGAAGTGTATTTTTCTATGATATGTAGTAAATGTTTATTTCACGGTACATCACAGGCTAGCGACCTCATCCTTATCTCAGTTTAAAGCCCGCCCTCAGGGCGCCCATACCCGCCCGATATTCGTCATCGCTGTCCACCCCTCTTTCCCGTCTATCGTCGTGATATAGTAATATGTATCCAGTTCCTTTTCGATCCTGCACTCGATGCCGGGGGTGAGGGATTTTTTCTCGACAGCGGTATTGTCGGGACGGTCGGAGATTTCCCCGCCGGTTAATACCACTCCCAACGTTTTATCGAACGTGCTCTCGTAACGGAGCCATAGCCCGGCGATATAGACGATCCCGGTGATGATCGCGATAATCGACGTCACCCGCACCCATCGTTTATCAAGCCCTGCGGCGATACCACTCAGGACGAGGCTCAGGACGGTACTCCCGATGATAAACAGGCTCAGCCCGAATATGAGCATCCCCGTGAAATTGAACACGGTGAACGGGAACAGCAATACCCCCTCGAGCGGGGTAGCCTCGAAAAAGTACCCGGGTATCCCGATAGTCTCGCGTGCGGAGGTCAACGCTTCCTTGATATCGGGGTCGTAGGGGTTGAGGAGTTCGGCGCGTTTGAGGTTCAGTATCGCGCGCCCGATATCGTTCTGCTTGAGGTACCCGATACCGAGATTGTAATAGATATTTTCGTTCCTTATTTTCGACGCGGCGTCTTCCAGTTCCGCGATGGTGTTGGTCTGCGGGTATGCCGCGGGCGCGGTCAGGAGAAGGAGCGCTATTAATACGGGCATACGGGTCATCAGTCTTTTCCTTCGATACGTTTATCTTTCAGATCCTTCAGCATCTGGTTTTTCAGTTCCTCGAACTTCTGCCGGGACGAACGGATTCCGATGCTGATCGCATCTTCGGGTTTTTCGCAGATCGAACCGTGCCCGGGGAATATTTTTTTCATCTTCAGCGTATTGATACGTTCGAGCGAGTTGATATAGTCTCCCCAGCTTCCAGAATCGGAGATTTTGGAAATCATCCCTTTATCGAACAGGGTGTCGCCGGTGAACATGAAGTGCCGGAACGGTTCGTAGATACAGATGCATCCCGACGTATGCCCCGGGGTATGGAAAATTTTCAGCTTACAGCTCCCGATATCGAACAGCAGGCGGTCCTCCATCCAGATATGCGACTTGACCTTGAGAATCTCCTCGCCGTGGATCGCGGAATGCATGACATACTCGTCCTGGAGCTCGATTTTCGTGGCGGCGAAACGGTGCGCCGCGAGGAACGCGGTCTCGTGAAAGAAGATATTCCCGCCGACATGGTCGAAATGCTCGTGGGTATTGATGACCAGATGGATATCGCTGACCTTCAGCCCGACCTTCGTGAGGCCTTCCACCACGCGGGGAAAGTTGCCCTTGATTCCGGTGTCGATCAGGACATTCTTATTCGTCCCCTTCAGGACATACACGTGACAGCTCGGCTTTTTCCCATAGATAATATAGATATTATCTTCGACTTCTTCGATTAATAGATCATTCTGCGGCATGAAAAATCCCTTCGAGATTTTTTATCAGTCTGTATAATTTCCGTTCCATATGAAACTTCTCAAAATTCCCGTATCGCTCGAAAATTACTTTTTCTCTCATTAAATAACGGTTCAGGAAGCCGAAATCTGAAGTCCTGACCGTCTCGAACACGGTTTCGTCGCAGGAAAGCCCCGCCGCGAACCCCTTTAGCCCTTCCAGTCCCTCTAATATTTTACCAATACTTTTGCTATCTATCAAGTTCAGGGATTTCAGGAAATCCGTTTTATTTACTTTATCGCCCTTTTTCAGCTGTCTGATCAGTTCACCCTGCTCCACCCGGAGGAAACCGTTAATGATGACTCCGTTCGCGGTGGCGTTGATCAACGGGAAGCCCGGGTAATTCTTCAGAATGGATTTCGCGGACTCCTCGAACCATCCCTTATAGTTATTCAGCAGGAAATCGGTGTAAACCTTCCCGTTCGTGCCCGGCGCGAGAAATACCTCGCGGCTTTTCATCACCTTGAGGAATGTGCTCATTATCGGGACGAGCCGGTTATTCATCCTGCCGATCCGGTAAAAATGCGGGGTCGAGGAGCAATGCGACGCATAGTAGGAGTACGCCAAGTCCTGTCCGGTAATCAGTATCGGAGCCGCCCCGGCGAGGAACGCGAAATGGAACGCCGATGTCGCCACCGAACCGCCGGTCTCGATATCCCCGAACGCGATACCCCCTGTATTTTCCATCCAATGCACGAGCTCGTTCTTCTGCAGGAACGGTTTCCCGTCGGGGTCGTAGTCGAGATGCGCGGTATTCGCGGCGATCAGCCTGCCGGGGAAAAACTCCGGCAGAGCGGAATTCGCCACCAGATCGTACACAAGCCCGATATTCTCCATATAGCTTCGCGGTATCATCAGGAAATCCCCCAGATTGTGCACCTGCGAATCGAGGGTGTACACCAGATCGGGGGCAATTCCCGCCTCGTACAGCGCGAGAAGCGCCGTATCGACCGCGATCATAAATACATAGTCGCGTATTTCGCGGAGCATCGGCATCGAATCCCTCAGCGACGGACCCGCCGAAACGATCACAATCGGGGCGCCGATATGTTTCGCGGTCAATTCTCCCACCCGCGCGGATTTCCCGAGATGATTGATATTACGGAGAATATTGATAAACCAGTTTTCCTCGAATTTCAGACGGGTCGCGAAATCCCCCAACCTCACCTTCAATAACCGTTCGATACGGTTCTCGAAACGCGAGTAACTTTCCTTATCGTACCCGCCCCGCAGGACAAGGGTCTTGATATGCTTGAATTGTTCGATCTGAAGCGCGGTGAAGTAACTGTCGAGCTTCTCGACAGGATCGTCGGGCGCGATAATCCCTGGGACAAACCCGAACTCGTAAACATCCTTGAATATCCCGTAGATTTCCGGGCTGCGCTCGATCACGATGATATTTTTAAAACCGTTCTGCTCTAAAAGTTCGATATGATACCCCAGACCCGCGCCCAGTACAATGACCAGCGTGCTGTCTTTCTCGAGCGGAAGGATTTCCTCGATCAGCCTCGCGGCCTCCTTCTCCGGGGAGTACAGGCTATGCACCGAAAGCCCGCCGATTTCCAGCGAATAACCCCCGTCGCGGGTACGGACTATCGCCCGATTACGGCGGGAAAGCATTTCGAGCTTTATCCGGTTAATCATGGCGGGCCCCTATATATCCAGCAGGAGGACGAAATACACGCTCAGCCTCGCGGCAAGGAAACCGAGCACACCCCCGGCGAATACGTCGGACGGATAATGCATACCCAGATAGATGCGCGAGAACGCGATCAGCGATGCGATCGCGAGCATCGGGATAAACATCACGGGATAAAAATAGAGGAATACGAACGCCACCGCGAACGCCGCGGCGGTATGTCCCGACGGGAAAGAGAAACGGTCGGGGGGTATGGCGAGATTGGTGATATCGTTATGCTTGATAAACGGACGCTCGCGGGTAAAGAGACGTTTCAGCACCACATGAAGCGCGAGCTGCAATAGCGACGCGAAGCATAGCGCCAACCCCGCGCTGATATTCACGAGCAGGAACGAGATATCCATCAGGAACCAGAGCCATCCGTCCCCGATGCGGGTCATAAAGCGCATGAACGCGGTCAGCTTGTTCCGGCGGATACGGAAAATAAAAAGCATGATATACTTTTCCGTCTGCTTCCAATCCCGTTTTTTCTTGACGACCGCTTTTTTTTCTTTCTTTTTCAAAACCCTCTCCGCCGGTTTCTTACTATTCCGAAATCGCCGCGGTAGAGGAATATCCTCCTATCCCGAGACTGAACTGCGCATATATGGTCCACTGACTTTTAAAGTTATATGAGACCGTATGGGATGAATAAAGGAAACCGAGCGACACCGCAAGCGGCATCGAAACACTGCCGATCTTGAACTTCGAACGGAAGTCCACTGATACGTCGATGTACTCGTCCCCGTCCGTATCGCCTCTGTCCGGGCCTTCGTTAAAAAGTATGCCCCCTACCTCTGCTTTGAGATAGACGTCCGTCCTGTTATACTGATCGGGATTGATATATATCGGGAAGAGCAGTTTGAGCGGGAAGAGCGACGCCAATACACCCGCGCCGCTGGTATTCGGTACGAACCACATATCGGTGAGATAGGCCTTAGCGAGACTGAACCCGAACCCGATACCCAGCCTCCACTGCGGCGAAAAGAACACCACGTTAAAATCGACAATTTCCGCGCCCGCGAGCACGGGATAGTTCAGCATGAGATTCGCCCATGAGAACCAAATGAGCGACGTGGGGGTATTTTTCAGGACATACGGGTCGACCGGATCGGGCTGCTTCGGGGGCTCCTTTTTCTCGATCTCGGCGAGATTCATCGAGGCCTCCGCCGCGGAGACCACCATCCGGGTAGATATATCGACGAGACGGGCGTTGATAAACACCTCGTCCTTCACCATCGACACGCTGCCCAGAAGGATATATCCCGCCCCGGTCATCGCGCCGACCTGCGCGGCGGTATCGCTGTCGACCAGCCCCGCCATCGCGAGCTTTTTCTCCTGCACCAGCTGGTTCAGCTGGGCGTTCTCGACCACCTGAATGCCCTTATCGTGCAGTTTGGTAACCAGCAACTCGGAGATAGTTTTCGCTATCGCCTTCAGTTTTTCCGTTTTCTGCTCGGGCACTAAATCCGCGACGGCGATAACCATTGTTTTAGAATCGATTTTCGACGATATTTTCCATGCGATATCGTCCACCGCCTTCTCGGTCTGCTGTTTGACCGAATGCTGCGACCCGCAGGCCGTAATGAGAATAAAAAACGTCAACACCCCGATAATCCGTTTCATCCGTCACGCTCCATGTTTTTTTATAGGCGTATCACTCCGGGACTTACGGGAACCATGAAATTCATTCCGGTTTTCGACCCGCCTGTAATATTATAACCTAAAAGGAAAAAAATAAAAAGTTTGACAGGCATTCGGGATTAGGCGAAAACCCCGCGGGTGAGGACGATGAGGAGGAAAATAGTCAGATCGGCGAAAAAGTGCGCGAGTAAGGGCGCCAGCATGCCGCCGGAGCGCTCGCGTATCCACCCGAGCATGAGCCCCCACACCCATACGAGCGCCATCCCGCTCACCCCGCCGGGAAAGCCGTTAAAATGCCACACGCCGAACAGCAGCGCTTGGATAGCGATCACTGCCGGGCGGGATGAGATAACGCTATTCAGCCCTTCCTGAAGAATCCCCCGGAACATGAACTCCTCGCCGATCGCGTTGAATACGGAGAACGCGAGCATGATGCCGATCACCTTGAGCGGGGAATACAGCGGAACCAGCGAAAGGAATCCCGTCATATCCGGCTTCGCGAGGTAAGTCCATAAGACCAGCGCCCCCGATGCGACTACGACTGTCAGAACCAGAAGAAGCGCGGTGACTTTATCGATCTTTCCCGCCCTGATCCAATCTCTGCCCGGACGGAGCGAAGGAACGATCAGTATCAGGATGAGGTAAGGGACGATGGAGTAGAAGTTGACGGCTACGAAAAACTTGTACTGCGGGGGAATAAATACGCCCGCGCTCAGGATCAGGAAATATACCGCCGCGGGAACGAACTCTCTCACGAATCGGAGTATGAGGATAAAAAGCGCGATCTGTAAGGTAAAGAAAACGAGGGTAATACCCAGATACTGCGGCGATAACGGGTTATATCCCGGGATAATCCAATTAAGCGGGATAAGCGAAAATATCGCAAGCAGAACGCAAATGAACGGTTTGAATATCCCGGTAATGCGCGACCTATCCGGCATAGAATCTCCTGAGGAAGCGGACTGACTTATGGGCACTCTAATAATCCTCTTTTCTATCAAATTATAAAGGAAAAGAGGGCAAGCCTCCGCACTTCGCGCGAAGATAAAGAAGTGACCATTGGGCGTATCTTAAAGATATATCATTACTATTACTAAAAATGCTCATAGTTTTTGCGTCAGTCCCCGCAAGGGGGAACCGCCCTAATCCTAACATAAGGCGCCGGAGAAATCAAGCGGGCGATAAATGAATTATTCCCCGAGCGCGGCTTGGGGAGATTCGATATGGATGACCATCGTATCCTCATCAGGGTCGAGTATCCGCCGTAGGTCTCCGGTCAGCTTTACAAGCGATACGGGATTCCTTTTCGCCTTAACCACATAAATACCGTCCGACGTGTGTTTCGCGTTGAGGGAAAATGTCAGGTAGTATAAAAGTAAGTGCTTCTTTTCGATATTCTTTACATCGAACGCCAGCGATAGCTGCTTTACCGAATCCTGCTGTGGTATATTGATAGGAAACGAAACAAATAACCCTCTCTTCACACCCGCACCATTCATTTTCCCTCCTACCATATTAGACAACCAAACCCTCTCTGCTAAAGGAAGGCGGTTTATCCGTATTGTACCATGGTTATTAATAATACACTAATATATTACATTTATCAATATATAATGGTATAATACATATTATTATACTTTCCGCCATATATTTATATTGTTATCGAATATTAATCGTGAAATGATACTCATTTTAATATAATACCGGAAAAATCAGCGGAACAGGAAATGGATGATAGAATTATTTTTTACATGCGATAGAATAAAAAATTACTACTCGGGATATAAAAAAAGGCGCCATTTTCACGGCGCCTTTTTTTAAGTTGATGGTGTATTACCACGGGAATACATACACAGAACCGGATATACTCCCCATATCGTCATCACCATATGATCCCACAACCACCGTACCTCCGTCACCGGAAAGGGAAACCGATGCTCCGAAATAGTCGTTTACCGCCCCGTCATACGCAATATATTTATTGGTAAGCCAATCCGAGCCGCTCTTTATAAATAAATATACCGACCCTTTCGAGTCGTCACCCGTCGAGCTGGCGGCTATCTTATTCCCATCCGCGGAAATGGATACCGATGTTCCGAAACAATCATACGCCGCTTCATCAAAAGCATAAAACTTGTTCGTAATCCAGTCCGATCCGCTTTTCGTGAAAAGATACACCGCTCCCGAACCGTCTCCCTTATCCTGATCGTTCCATGCCCCGACTATTAGGGATGTCCCGTCCGCGGAAACCGAAACGGATTCCCCGAAACGCTGGTAAGCAAATTGATTATTTGGGACAAACTTATTAGTAAGCCAAACCGACCCGCTCTTCGTAAACAAATAGACCGAGCCGGAATTGGTTCCTTTATCGTCATCTTGCCACGCGCTCACGGCGAATGCGTTCCCATCGGCGGACACGGAAACACTATACCCGAACAAATCGTCCGCCGCCCCGTCCAACGGGACAAACTTATTAGTCAGCCAGACCGACCCGCTTTTCGTAAATAAATAGGCCGAGCCGGAATCGGTTCCTTTATCGTCATCTTTCCTGCTTCCGACTACCATCACGGTTCCATCAGCCGAGAGGGAAACAGCACGCCCGAACCAATCGCTGGCCGCTCCGTCGAGAGCAACAAACTTATTGGTCAACCAGACCGACCCGCTTTTCGTAAAAAGATACACCGAACCGGAATCGGCTCCTTTATCGTCGTCCCTCTGCGATCCTACCGCGAGAATCGTCCCATCCGCGGATAAGGATACGATACCAAACAGGTCGCCTGCCGCCCCATCGGATGCGATAAACTTATTGGTCAGCCAGACCGAGCCGCTTTTTGAGTAGAGATAGACTGACCCCGAATCGGCGCCTTTATCGTCATCCTTATGCGAGCCTACTGCAAACGCGCTTCCATCGCCGGAAACCGAGATATATATCCCGTATTCGTCATTTGCCACCCCGTCGCACGCAGTAAATTTATTATCCTTGATAATCAACCAATTATCGAGCGTGTTTGTCACCCCGCTGTCGGTAATCGCGCGGAACGAGAAGGTGTTCGTACCGATAGGCAGGTAAACCGGGGCAGTCCATGAAACAGTACCCGATACGTTCGTCCATACTCCGGCGTTCATCCGGTATTGCACCTTTACTACACTATACGGCGCGAGAACGCTTGACGTCCCGGAAATCGTTATTTCCGGATTCTTTAGAAATGTCCCGTTGGTGGGAGTCGTTACATTAATAACCGGCGCGGATACCTTGATAATTTTCCACACTGGGGTAGTATTCGTCCGGTTGTTATCGGCGATAACCCGTGCGTAAACCGAGTTCGTACCTTCCGCAAGTGTAAAGGTATTCGACCACGAGAGAGCGCCGGACGCGTCCGCCCATCCCCCCGCGTTCAGCATTACCTGTACTTTTTCGATAGAATAAGGAGCGTCGATACCCGCCGTACCAGTGAATTTGATTTGCGGCGTCAGGCACTTCGTCCCGTTCGCGGGCAGGGAAATCGTGATAGCGGGTTCAGGCATGATAAAGACTATCGTCCATCCGGCGCTGAAATTGGTCTTCCCGTTATCGGCGATAACCCTTGCGCTGATAGTATTAGTCCCCTCGTCAAGCATCAGGATATTCGTCCATGAGACCGTACCGGACGCATTAATCCATGTCCCCGAGTTCAGACATAGCTGGACCGCCAGCACGTTCACAGGCGAATCCACCCCGGCGGTTCCGGTAATCGTAACGTTCGATACGTTAACAGTCGACCCGTTGGCAGGAGAGTCGATGGTCACAAACGGGATAATATCTCGCTCGACCCACACGGACGCCTCGCCGGACATATTTCCCGCGTTATCACGGGCGTAAACTGTATTGGAATGAATTCCATCGTTGGATACGCTGATATTTGCCGTCCAGATACCGTTGACGGGAATTACCCCTGTAAACTCTCCGCCGTCCGTCCTGATATATACCTTCTCGACACCGGAACCCCCGCTGTCGCTGACAGTCCCTGTAATCTGGTAGCTTCCGCCGACCTTCTGACCGTTAGTCGGCGATGTTATCGTAAACACCGGCGGTATAGTCTCGGTGTTATCTCCGGTGCTTCCATCGGGGGTCTGAACCGAACACCCCATACTCAATAGAAAATATGCAAATAGAACCCACACCATTCTTTTCATAAACACCTCCTATAAAATATACATTCTTATTATACGCATACTCCATGCATAGTATAGCATGATACTATGAAGTTATTATCAGAGATATATTTTATTATTGTGGTGTTTTCAGGTATTTGATTCACAGGTGATTATGCTTTTATATATTATACTTAGAGTTAACAATTAAATAAAAGAAAGGCGCCGTTTTCACGACGCCCTTTTTATTGAAAATTTTACCGGTTTAGTGAACAGCTATTTTTTTACTTTCTTACCGAATTCGAATTTACCCTTCTGCTTGTTCCACGCAAGTTCCAGCCACAAATACGGCATTGTTGCCATAATATCCTCATAGGTATATTGTTCATCCTCGCTCTCGAATAAATATGTCGGAATACCCTTGGGATATACCTTAGCGACAGTCCCGAATTGGGGGAGTTCGGTCTCGACTACAAACTGGGTATATATCCCCGATGTGACCAGTTTTTTATACGCATCGGCGACGAATAAATCGAGCGTGATTTTCGGGAAGATATGCTTGGTAATATCGGTAAAATTACCGTCCTTCAGCTCGTAAAATCCGCATACCCTGACAAACTCCCAGTGCGAATCCGGCTCCGTCCTGCTGACCGCGATCACCTTGGTTTTATCCGCACGGACAAAATAGGTGACTACCATTTCGATAGCGGTATCGTTATAGGGCCCTTTCACTGAAATATAGGCGTTCTTCATATCGACAGTCAATTCCAGCGAATCGTTATTCTCGAGGAAATACAACCGCTCCTCAAAGCCCATATCCGCGAAATAAGGATCGAGGTATTCGCCGGGAAGAATCAGAAAATAATCGACGATATCCTTGGGGTTCTTGCGCACCCCTTCCTCATCCTTATCATATTTGCCGTACAGGCCGTTTGCCGCCGTCAATAATAATGCGATGAGAACAACACGCATTCGAAGCATAGTTATCTCCTATGAATATACTGCCGATAATCTAAGGGAGTGAGTGAAAAATGTCAAAAATCGGCGCAATGCAACAAGATATGATCTTATCCGGCGGCCGCTATTTATACTTTTTGCCGAATTCGAACTTTCCCTTACTTTTATTCCATTTCAGTTCGAGGTAGGAATAAGCGAAGTTGCTCTCAATTTCCAGGTACCGGTTATATTCGTCTGCGCCGAGGCTATTATCTATCTCGCATATCCCCACCGGGTAAACCCTGCAGGTCGTTCCGTTCTGCGGGAGCTCAATTTTATAGACCATCGCCTTGTTCATTTTGGAGGTAATCGACTTCTTATCCGCGCTCGCCGCGAACAGATCGATACTCAGTTTGGGAATCACCTTATCGGTGACAAAGTTGAATTTACCGTTCTTGTACTCGTAGAAATTATATATCGAGTACTCGCCGCATTCCCCGGATTCGCCTGTCGTACTGACCGCGATAATCTTCGTCTTATCGGACTTCACGAAATACACGATGGTCTGGTTTACCGAAAAATCTCCCGGAATAGAGGAAACATAGATATAAGCGTTTTTAACATCGACGATCACTTTTTTATTCGGGCCTTTCTCGAGGTAATCCAGCCGCTCCTGAAAGCTGAGCGATCCGATAGACGAATCGATATAGTTCCCGGGGATGATCGCATAGAAATCGACGATATCCTTCGGATTCTTCTTCACATCGGATTCCTTCTTATTGTACTTCCCGTACGCGGAATTCGATAGAACCGCTAAAACCATCAACAAAACGGGGAAAAGTTTTTTCATACATCCCTCCGGCATCCTTTTTCTAAAGCTCATTCTAACAGGGTGTGATGAAAAATCAAGGATTCGACACGTATTATTTCGCAGTTCATACCCCGAGCGTTGAGCGAAGCCGAAACGCCGGATTCCATACCGCTATTTCGCCGCTTTAACCAGAGTCGTCTTGATCCTTCGGAAACGGATATAGTTCAGCACGCCTCTCCACAGCTCGTCGAAAAACACGCTGAAAAGAAGCCCCGCCAACCCCCACTCCAGTACGAATATCGTCACATAGACCATCGGTATGATGATGATCGTCCCCGCGATCTGGTTGTACATCTTCCAACGCGTATCGCCGGTGCCCTGGATCGCGCAGCCGCCCACCACGTTCATACTTTTCGGCAAAAGGATGAGGATACACCAGAACAGGTACGGCGCGAGAAGATGGACGACATTCCCGTCCTTCGAGAACATACTGATGACCTCGTTGGGAATCAGAAGGAAAAGCAGTCCCACCGCGCCGCAGATGATAAACGTATACAGGAGGGCGTAGTTCCCGATCCGGTAGGCTTCCTTCGGGTCGCGCGCGCCTGTCGCCCGTCCTATCAGCGAAATCGATGCGTCACCGATACCCATGTATAGATGAAGCGATAAATTGATGATCACATTAAAAATCCCGAAATACCCCGCCGCGAGCCTGTCCCAACGGTTCAGCATAGCGATAATGACCGTCTGCCCGACAGTCCAGAGGATAAAATCGATACCGGCGGGCAGCCCGAGCGTAAATATCCTCCGGTAGACACGCCCCACCGGACGGAGTATCCCCGCCAGCTTGATCTTGAATATTTTGCCTCGGAGCGCCATGACGATAAATACGGCGTTCCCGATATAGATACTCAGGACCGTCCCGAGCGCGGCGCCTTTCACACCCATTTCGGGGAATCCGAGGTTTCCGAAGATCAGCACCCAGTCGAAAAAGATATTGAGCGCCGACTTGATGATGGACGCCACCATGATCGGGAATGTTTTCCCGAGCGCGGAGAACGCCGACCCGAGGGTCATCGCGAACCCGTATGACAGGAACGCCCACGATAGGATGGAGACATAATCCACCGCGCCGTCGAGAATGCTCCCTTCCGCACCGAGCATAGTCAGGAACGGACGCGCGGCGAATTGCCAGAATATGAAGTAACCGATAGCGATAATCTGGTTGAAAAATATCGCGATCTCAGTGGTACGCTGAGCCTGCAGGCGGCATCCCGCGCCCATCTGGTGGGCGATCATAATACTGATGCCGATACCGAGCGCCTCGAAGAACGACTGCATCATAAAGAACGGGGTCACCGCGTTATTGACCGCAGAAAGACTCTCGAGCTTATAATGCCCGAGGAACGCCGTGTCGATAAAGACCAGCGCGTAGCTGACTATTCCCTGTAAAATCATCGGCAGGGCTATTCTGAATATCATCCTGAAATACGACTTGCGCGGCGCTTCCATATTTGTCATCCTCATACAGAAAGAATCACCCCTTCCTTCGGCGCAACCGTGACCACAATCACGCCGTTGTCAGAACGGTACTCCTTCTCATTCCAATAGTCGTACGCTTTGTCCGCCCGGATCGTTATCTCACGGGGAATTTCGCTGTTATTGATATAAATTTCCAATTTGTTTCCGTTATATGCGCGCGAGAAACCGTAAATATTCCGTTCGTCGTCGGCGATAATCGTCCTCGTGTCGCCGAGCCGGAGGGGTTCGAGCTTCTTCCGAAGCGCGATCGCCTTCCGGTAATGCTCATACAGGCCGCCGTTCCGCTTGCCGTCATCCCATACCATGCCGAGCCGGCAGAACTCGTGGTCGCCGTTCATCCCCGCCTCGTCGCCGTAAAGGATCATCGGCACCCCGGTGTACGTCATCTGGAAGAACACCGCCGCCTTCATCTTCGCGGGGTCGTTCCCGCAGATATGCATGAACCGCGCGGTATCGTGGCTGCCTATCAGGTTCCACAGGTTATCGTAGACCTCCTGACGGTACCATCCCCGCACCTGCCCGAGCTGGATATCCAGCATCGACGGGGGAGTCGTTCCCAGCCCGAAAAAGCCGCTCATCGCGCCGAGGAACGGGTAGTTCATATTGGTGTCGAACTGGTCGCCCTCGAGCCACATGGACGCGTTATGCCAGACCTCGCCGATAATCAGCGCATCGGGTTTCGCGCTCTTGACCGCGTCGCGGAATCCCCGCCAGAACCGGCGGTCGATCTCCGGCGCGACATCCAGCCGCCATCCGTCGATATCCGCCGTGCGTATCCAGAAACGCCCCACCTCGTAGAAATACTCCCGCACGTCGGGATTCCATGTCGCGAGCTTCGGCATCTTACCCATGAACGCGTAGGATTTATAGTCCGGGAAGTTCTTCACCTCGACCGGAAATTTTTTTATATCGAACCATTTTTTATACAGCGAGGCCTCGCCCTTCTTGACCACGTCCCGGAACGCGAAAAACTCCGTGCCGCAATGGTTGAAAACGGCGTCGAGGATGACCCGGATACCGCGGGAATGCGCCTCGCGCACCATCTCCGCGAGGTCGTCGTTGGTGCCGAAATGCGGGTCTACCCGGAAGTAATCGAATGTATCGTACTTGTGGGTCGAGTCGGAATAGAATACCGGCGTCAGGTAAATCGTGTTGATGCCGAGGTCCCTGAGGTAATCGAGCTTCCCGGTGATGCCGGGAATATTCCCGCCGATGAACTGCTTATAGTTGACCTTCGCGTACCACGGGCTGATCTTGGGGGGATGGAGCGCGGGATTCCCGTCGGCGAAACGCTCGGGGAAAATCTCGTACACAATCGCCTCGCGCGCCCATGCCGGGATATCGATACCCTCGTTCTTCAGCAGTACGGGCGTTTCGAACATCGAGATGGTATCCTCGGGACGAAGCGGGTGGAAGTGATAGTTGCCGTAGTAGACGGTTTCCGTATGGTTCTGGAGGATAAAATAATACGATATACTGATCATCCCGTCCACCGGGACAATTCCCTCGTAGTAGTCGAAGTACCTATCGGTCGCGACCCGTTCCATCTCGATCTCGCGGATGTCCTTGATGCTGTGGTAATGATTCTTATAGATATCGCGGTAGTTCATCGCCACCCGCGAGCAATCCCCTCGTTTGACCCTGATCTTACAGCGCATCTCGGAATCCGAGACGGCGTAGAAGTAATCGGGATGAATCCTGTGAAACACCGCTTCACGTGTCATAAGCGCTCCTTATGTTGTATATATTATACAACCTATAACCCCGCGTGTCAATATCTGTTGTATAAATATTACAACAACCCTACTCCTTAAAGTCTTCCCCGTTGGACTTGGGCTTCCCGATCTTCTTCGATTCCAGGTATTTCTCGAACGATTTCTTCAGGCCAGGTTTATTCCCCTTCTGGATTTCCCGTTTCCAGAAATCCATCCACTCCATATAAAAATCCGGGAATGGGATATCGGTCGATAGTTTTTTGTATATCTTCTGCGCGGGCGCGAACCAGTCGTCGTACCATTTCCCGGCGAGCTCGTCCATCTTGGGATTTTTCCCGTGCTTTTTCCTATGGTGATAACGGTAGTATCCGAGCAGGTGATGCGTAAGGAAGTTATACCATCGCTTGCCGCCCTCCGGCAGTACCGCGTTGGGGCGTTTGTCCAATAGGCGGGTAATCCACAGGAAGCGGTATTTCTCCTCGTCGGCGGTCTTCCGCAGGAACGTGAAGAATTTCACGATCCGGTACCATATCAGCCTGAGCGGCCTCTGCCGCTGAACCTCGCCCATCAGCTCGCGGTTCGCCTCGCTCGCCCATTCGGGATTGTCCTCCCAGTAGTCCATCAGTTCGCAGAACATATCCGTTATCCCCAGCTTGGGGTATAACTGGGACAGCTTGTTCCGGCTGATCTCGGCTACCGCGTCCTCGTAAACCTCCATATTCCAGTCGAGGATGAGCTGGGTCTTCCCCGGCGCCTTACCGTCGCGCTCGATCATCCACTCCTTATGCATGCGGAATATATTGAATTTCAGTTTATCCCAGTTTTCGGGTATCCTCACGTCGAAGTTCTTTTCCGGGAGCACGTCGAAAAGCTCGGTATCCTTCTGGAATTTATACTTTTTCACGAACGCGGGAATCAGTTGGCGGTTCATGTCGCGGTTCAGCTTGATGGAAATTTTATGCTCGATCACACCGGCGTAGACCGTCTGCATCTGCTCGGCCTTGGCGATCGATACCCTGTGATGCCCGTCGCGGACGAAATAATACCCGCCGTACTCGATCAGCACGATAGGATCCATTTTTTCCCCGGACGACCATACCTCTTTTACATGCAGCCACCGTTCGTCCATCCACGCCGCGAGCGGGAGGAAATCCTCGCCGAAATCCTCGCTCCGGTTCTCGGTGCCGATAATTTTATCCACAGGTACGTTTTTCCATTTCATCTTGCCGATAGCCTGCGGTTTCACTTCCCTCTCGAGTTCGTCAAGCGCCAGAAGTCTCTGGTACTTCCTCCGCATCCTGCTATGCGGAACTTTTTCCTCATAACCATATGCCATTTCCGCTCCCCTCCCCCGCTTTGCGAGGACAAGCCCCAATCTCTATACTGGTGTTATGACAAACATACTTTTTCACTGCGAGCCCCGCGCTTCAAAATGTTTTGTAGCGCGGCATCGCAATGACAAAAAATACTTCGTTAACATACTCTTAATAGGGCGCTTTTATAAATCATCCTATAATACCTGAATTCTTTTCTTTCGCATGAGCGATTCCAGCGACTCCCGAAGCCCGGCAGGCTTCCGCCTGCGAATCAGCTTTTTCCATTCGCGCATCCATTCCATATAGAACTCCGGGAACGGCTCGCTAATCCCCATATAACGGTACAGTCCGCACGCCGGAAGGAACAGGTCGTCGTACCAGCTCCCGGCAAGCTCGTCCATCCGCGGCTCTTTCCCGAATTTCCCGCGCAGGTATTCGAAGTGCTCCTTGAACATCTGGCGGGTCAGGAAACGGTACCAATGCTTTTTCCCGGCGGGAATCCTCGCCTGCGGCTTGAAGAACATCAGCCTCGACAGTCCGAAGAAACGTTCCGCTTCCTCCTTGTCGGTGCGGCGAAGCCATCCGATCAGCCTCTCCCAGAAGTACTTGACCCGCTGGAACGGTTTCCGCTGTTTCCGTTCACGTACCATCGAGTCGTACACCTCCGCGAGCCATCCCGGATGCGTATGCCAGTAATCCATCAGCTCGCAGAATATGTCGGTAGTCCCGTAGCCGGGGAAGAGGTCTGCCAGCCGGTTCCGTTTTATCTCCAGTACCGTATTTTCGTAGATTTCGATATTCCAGTCGATGAACAATGTCTGGTCGTCGGGCTCATTCCCGTCGCGCTTCATCATCCATTCGCGGTGCCCGATATAAATATGATACTTCAGCCTGTCCCATGTGCCGGGCATCCGCACCTCGAACAACTCCTGCGGGAGAGTATCGAAAAGGCGCGTACCGGAATAAAAATCGTGCTTCTCGGCGAACATCGGCAGGGTCTTCCGGGTCAGCCCCTCGGGGAGTGTCACTGGGATCACCATGCGGGTCACCTGCGCGGTGAGGAACCCCACACCCTCGACCTTCGCCACCGATACCCGGTGATTGCCGTCGCGGACGAAATAATACCCGCCGTATTCGAAAAGTTCGACCGGCTCGGTAATCTTCTGCGCGAGCATCAACTCCCGCACCTTCCGCCATCGCTCGTCCGAGCTCGTCTGTAACGGGAGGAAATCCTCCCCGAAGTACTCCGAACGGTTCTCGGTGCCGATGATCTTCGATACCTCGACATCCTGAATGCCCGCGGACGAGGTTACCGACGGTTTCACGAGCGCGGTAAGTTCGTGCAGGGACAACAGGCGTTCGTCCGGCCTGCGTTTCCTGCTATGCGGGACCTCGAATTGTCCCTCGTCGAACGGCGTCACGCTATCGTAACTCATCGCCGCCCTCCGTAGCGGTTCTATTTACCCTGTTACTGAATTCCTTCTCCTGCAACGTATGAATTTTCATTTCCTCGGTGAAAAAGTCCCGCCCGAGGATTTTCTCGAGCTTGAGGAGATAGATATCGTGATGGATATGCTCGGAGACGATATCCACCAGCAGGCGGTTATCGGTGAATGTACCGAGGAAGTCGCCGCTGTTTTTCGCGCTCGCGATCAGGACATGCTGAAAATCCGCGACGATCATCATGCGCTTGAACCGTTTATCCCTCACCCCCGGCTTCTCGGCGATCTTGGGACTATAGTACACCTCGATATTTAATCCTTCCGTATCGAATTTCTGGAACGTGAACAGGATAATCCGCACGCCCTTCTTCCCGAGGGCCGCGAGCTCCCCGCGGAATTCCTCCATATCGCAGTTGGTATTCATATAGATTTCTTTTTTCGCCTGCATGAGGAGTTCTTTCACGCGCCGGACAAAGTTGTCGTACCCGCTGAAATTCCAGTACTCCTCGCTGCCGTGGAAAACCTCGAACTTCGAGATCTCTTCGATCAGCGTATCCGCCGACGCGGAGTATTCTTCCTTGAGACGTTTCAGCAGTTTGACGGGATTTTGCGCCATATAGAGTTTGGTATCGCCGGGGAGGGCATGCACCGCGCCCTTCTGGTAAAGGCTTTCCAGCGCGGAATAGACAGACGTACGGGGAACGTTAAGGATTTTCGCGATCTGCGACCCGTTCATTTCATGGTGCTTGACAAGCATGAGATAAACCGATGCTTCCATCGCCGTGAACTGGAATTTTACCAATTCGCGGATCAGCGCTTCCATTTTCCCTCCCTTGTTGTAAATAATATACAACAGAAAAGGGTAATTGTCAAGAATTCCATCTGACATTGAGGATTTTAGTCACATAAATCCTGCGGCAATAATAATATCCGCGCCCGCGATTCAGATGTCGTTGACCATATCCTCGGCGTCGGCGGGAATTATCACAGCGTTACGCAGGAACTCCGGGGCGCGCAGGATTTTCCGGGTATGGCTGTCGATCACGGCGTGCTCGGTATATCCGAGGCAGACCAGTTCCGTCTTATTGCGGTAAATTTTGTAATCGATGCGCATCTTCACATTGGTCATCCGGGTGCATGTGGAGTGGATGGATATTTCGTCGTCATAGTAGGTGGACGCGAGGTACTTGACCCCGAGCTTCACGACCGGCAGCATGATACCGTCCTCCTCGAGCTTCCGGTACGGCAGTCCCGCCTCCCGCAGGAGATTGGTGCGCCCGAGCTCCATCCATAGCAGGTACGTCCCGTGATGCGTAATCCCCATCGCGTCTGTCTCCGCATACCGCACGCGTTCCCCGGTAATATTCGTCATACCCGCCTCCGTTTATTCCGACGGAAATAGTTTTTTATATTCGTCCAGTTCCGTTTTATCTAAAATACCCCATTTCCCATCCGTGAGCGACGAGAGCTTCAGCCGAAGGATCCGCGCGACCTTCTCGTCGATCTCCGCATCGGATAGAACTCCGTTCGTATAGCCCGTCATCAGGAAATCGATCATCGTATCGGCGTTCTTTTTCCAGCTCTCCAGCCCCGGGGTAATCAGCAGGATCGCGTCGCACCCGGCCTTGAGCGCTAAAAGCGCGGCGTCACGGTACCCGTGCAGCGCAGTGATCGACCCCATCCTCAGGTCGTCCGTTATGATCACCCCCTGGAACGTCTCCCGCAGGAGAGCGAGTACCGCAGGCGACAAGGTCGCGGGCTCGTTATCGTACAGGCTGAATATCACATGGGAGGTCATAATCATCCGGCAGTTCGTCATCGCGAAGAACGGGAAACCCACTTCCTCGATCTTCCCGGAGGCGTCCTTGCAGGTGAAATAATGCGGATCGACCCCTACGGTCCCGTACCCGGGGTAATGCTTTGCGGCGGCGATCATCCCGTACTTATCGAACGTCTCGATAAAAATATTCCCGAGCATCGCGTTGGTCGCCCCGTCCTTAGTGAACGTGCGTTTTACGACTACCGATGCGTTATTATTAATTGAATCGACTACCGGGGCGAAATCGACCTGTATTCCGAGGCCGGAGAGTTTCTGCGCGAACTCCTCCGCGAGCTGGCGTATTCCATCCGCGCCCTTGGTCTCGTAGGTCTTCGCGGGGGACGGGTAATTCCCGATAATCGTCTTGAGGCGCTGAACCAGACCGCCCTCCTGGTCGACGCATACCAGCACGGGGATTTTCGGCGACAACCCCTGAAGCTTCGCAAGGTTCGCTTTCAGCTTCTGATAATCGCATCCCTTGATATACGCTCCCATCAGAATCATCCCGCCGAGCGGGTTTGTCCCGAGGTACTCCTCCAGCTCCGCCCATCTCCACCCGCCGAAATCGGTAAAGATCATCTGCGCGATTTTCTCCCGCATCGTCATTTTCCCGATAATCGCGCCGATCAGCGCTTCGGTTCGGTAGAATTTCAGGCATTCGTCCGCAATCCCGGGGGTAATAGGATAGCCCGGCGATTTTGCCTCCGCCGCGGGGAACGGTATCCCGGTAATGAGCATCGCGAATATCAGACGATATAGCTTCTTCACAATTATTACTTACCCCTCGGGAAGGAATTCATAGATATGAGTATAACTGTTCCCTCCAAAAATCTCAACCCATTGCATGGGGGCTAAACCCGATATCAACAGAATAGAAAATATCTATCGCCAGCCCATGGTCAAGCTAGCGCTAATATGTAAAAATAATGGCGCAGGCTAGACCCGATATCGATAGAATAGAAAATATCTATCGCCAGCCCGTGGTCAAGCTAGCGCTAATATGTAAAAATAATGGCGCAGGCTAAACCCGATATCGATAGAATTAAGGTATCAGCATATCGCCCGTGATGATAACATATTGTCATAGTAATCCAGTCAACGTCATAGTGAGCACTTGTCCTCGCGCAGCGGGGAAGCCGACCTATGACGGAGTAGCGGGAAACCTCGATATACGCCGCGATCAACGCGGGGGCTGTCCCAAAAGTCCTATATTTGAGAAGGCTTGTCATTGCTTCACGAATTTTAAAAATTCGTGAAGCAATCTATTTAGAGAACCAATAAAGCATTAAACAGACTGCTTCGTCTCCTCGTTCCTCGCAGTGACAAAACATTACAGGTAAAAATACATTTTAAGACAACCCCGAGATATCCCGCGAGTATCCCGGACGCCGAGTAACGAAGTGTATCGAGGCATAGCTATAATCCCTTCACCGGAAATATTGACAGACCCGTGACATACGGCTACAATATTCGAAACGTAATTCGGGGAGACAGATGCTAATTCAAAGTGTTAAGACCGCGTTCCAGAGATGGTGGGATAAAATGGGATTCAGTTCCCTCAGTTCGTTCATGGGCGCGCTCAACCCCATCTATCTCTTTACCGTGGTATTATTTACATGGGCGCTGATAGAGAAGGACAAGGCGATTGTGTTCGCGAATTTCGAATCCATCGCGTTCTGGCTCCCGATACAGTTCGCTACTGTGGCGGTATTTCCGCTGACCTACGCGATCATCGGGGTGCAGAAGGAGGTGTTCGAATCGGACGTCATTTACTTCAAGGACTATTTCAAGTCGTACTGGAAGAATCTGAAGGCGACCTTCCTCCGTTCGGGCCTGCTTTTCCTGATCTTCGGAGCGGCGTCGTTCCTCATCAGTTTCGCGGCGAACTATTACCTGCGTGTGTTTACCATACCCGCCGTACAAATCGGCGCGGGAATTTTCCTATTCTGGGTATACCTCTTTGTGATCTTCTCCCAGTTCGTGCTGATCCCGATTATGCTCTACAATCCCGAATTCAAGATACGCGAGGCGATCCGGTATTCGTTCCGTTTCATTATGGCGGAAGGGTTCACCATTCTGGTGGTGGTACTGGTCGATTTCCTGATATTCCTGTTCTGCACCGTCACCATCGTGTTCAGCGTCGTGTTCTATCTCGGAATCTCCTCGGCTCTGAGGATTTACCTGCATAAGGCGATAGTGAAGAAATACTCCGGGCAGAAGCCCTCCGAGGACGAAAGCCCGTCGGAAGAATCGATGACGCAGGCATGGGCGGAGATTATGAGGAAGGGGCGCGACAGGGACGATACGGAAGAAAAATAATCCCGTAAATAGGTACGGGAGACCTGTTAGGGTCTCCCGCGGAGGTGCGCTATAAACTAATGATTGAGGCCGAAACCTCAATGGAGATTACGAATATTATATCCCGAATCTTTTCTAAAATCAAGTCTGATAACAGTTTTTTAAATAAAATAGGCCGTCCCTGAGGACAGCCTTCGATGGTTAGCGGGAGAGGGACTTGAACCCCCGGCCAAGTGATTATGATTCACCTGCTCTACCAACTGAGCCATCCCGCCGGAATTGATTTGCGGGAAGAGGATTTGAACCTCTGACCTTCGGGTTATGAGCCCGACGAGCTACCGTACTGCTCCATCCCGCGACGCTGTATTTCTGTACCAAATAGTATACACTTTCCGGACGGAATAGTCAAATTAAACCGCCGGATTTTTTTATCTTCCGCCAGACGGGTAGATTTGTTTATTTTAATAGTAGGATTATTTTTTCCCAGCGCTATAATAGTATTATAGGAGTTCACTATGCCTAAGCATATCAAAGAACCGTCGTTCATTCAGGCGGCGGGTAACATGACGAAACTGATCAGCGAATATGTAGGAAAGGCTAATTCCGGAAATACCGGCGTCAGTATCGCGCTGATGAAAAGCCCGGAGGGCTGGGAAGAACCGGGACAGACCCCGGAATTCACCGAGTATTCGGTCGTTCTGAAGGGAATCCTGCGCGCGGAGTGCGATGACGGGGAATATGAGATCGCGGCCGGACAGGCGTTCAGCATCGGCCCGGACGAATGGGTTCGTTATAGCACGCCCCAGCCGGGCGGCGCGGAATATATCGCGGTCTGCATCCCCGCGTTCTCGCCCGAGACCGTTCATCGCGACGAATCCTGACGGGCATCCCTCGCGCGCTTGTTGACGAACAAAGAAATTCAATCATTTCCTGTCACCGCGTGAAGCAGTCTGGTTTATTCCTTAGATGGTATTAAAATAGATTGCTTCTACCGCGCTTCAAAATATTTTATAGCGCGGCATCGCACTGACAAAACCAGTTTGTCAACACACCTCCGTGCGACAGACCTTATCGAACAAAGTTTATTTCTTCCGTTCCAGAATCACGATGCTCCTCGCGCGGACATTGTAAGAACCCATCACCGTTGCGCCGTTGAACTCGTTTCCGTCAGGCTGAGACGTATCCATCACAGTCGTCCAATCGTCGTCCTTCGGGCATGGCGGTATGACGAACGGGATATCGCCCCAGAACATGTTGATCATCACGAATACGTCGATACTCTCCCTACCTCCGGTGATCTCCTCACCCTCGATCAGGAACGCGATAGTCCGCGCCGCCCCGTCGTTCCAATTGGGCGCATTCAGGTTGACATCGTACCAGTTGATATCGCCCAATCGCGAACCGTCGGTATCCAGCCCCGTAAAGAAAGCCTGATTGCGGAAATGGGGGCGCTTATGGCGATACGCGATCAGTTTCTTCGTGAAATCGACCAGTTTCCGGTTCTTCGCCATCAAATCCCAGTCGAGGTAATTGATATCGTTATCCTGACAGTAAGAGTTGTTATTCCCGCGCTGAGTCCGCATAAATTCGTCCCCGCCGAGGAGCATCGGCGTCCCCTGCGATATAAGCAGGAATGCGATATAGTTCTTCATCATCCGGCGCCGCAGGCGGTTAATCTCCGGGTCGGCGGTCTCGCCCTCGTATCCGCAGTTCCATGAGTTGTTATCGTTAGTACCATCGCGGTTATCCTCGCCGTTCGCCTCGTTATGCTTGCCGTTGTAGGCAACCAGGTCGTAGAGCGAAAACCCGTCGTGGCAGGTAATAAAGTTGATACTGTGATAAGGCGTACGCCCGTCGTCGCTGTAAAGGTCGGGGCTTCCGGTTAACCGAGCGCCGATTTCGCCTAGGAGGCCGCTGTCCCCCTTCATAAAACGCCGTACCGTGTCGCGGTAACGCCCGTTCCATTCGGCCCAGTCCACCGGAAAATTACCCACCTGATAGGAATCCCACGCGATATCCCACGGTTCCGCGATCAGTTTGACCGGCGAGAGTACGGGATCCTGGTGTATAGCGGTGAAAAACGCCGACACCTGATCGAAACTCCCCTGCTCACGGCCCAGCACCGAGGCGAGGTCGAAACGGAAACCGTCTACATGCATCTCCTGCACCCAATACCGCAGGGAGTCCATTACCAGCTTGATGACCTGCGGCTCGCCGAAGTTGAGGCTGTTCCCGCAGCCGGTAAAATCGGTGTAGTACCGTTTGTTCTGCGCGAGCTTATAATAGCTCTGATTATCGATTCCCTTGAATGAGTAGGTATTTCCTTTCTCGTTACCCTCGCAGGTATGGTTATAAACCACATCGAGAATCACCTCGAGTCCCGCGGCATGCATCGCCCTGACCATCTCCTTGAACTCGCGCACCTGACTGCCGGGCGCGCTTCCCGTACTGTAACGGCTATCCGGGGCGAAATACCCGAGGGTATTATACCCCCAGTAATTCGTCATTCCCTTCGAGAGCAGGAAATCCTCCTCCTGGCAATGATGCACCGGGAGAAGTTCCACCGACGTCACGCCTAAGTCCTTCAGGTATGGGATGGCGTCAATCGCTCCGGCGTAGGTTCCGGGAAACTTGCTCTTGGAGCTTCTATGCATCGTAAGCCCTTTGACATGCGCCTCGTAGAGGATAGTCTCATTCATCGGTATATACGGGTGACGGTCCCCGTCCCATTCGAACGAATCGTCGATGACGACGGATTTGGGCGCGCCTTTGAAGTTCGGATTACTATTAAACGAAAGATCGGCTTCATGCGAATTCGGGTCGTATCCCAGATGGCATATCTCCCGCGCAAAATGCCCGTCGATCGCCTTCGCATACGGATCGACCAGCAGACGGTTCGGATTGAAACGATACCCCTCCTCAGGGGCATACCGTCCGAACACGCGGTATCCGTAGAGCTGGCCGGGCTTCATTCCCTCGACGAATACGTGCCAGACGAAACGCGTCCGGTTCCTGATAGGGATTACCGCCGACGGGACATCGTCGCCGGATTTATCGAATAACAGGAGCTCCACCCCTGTGGCGTTACGTGAAAAGAGGGCGAAATTTACCCCCTTCCCGCTATAGGTCGCGCCTAACGGAAAGAACTCCCCTGCGCTGGTTTTCACTTCGGTTTTATTGTTCATGGAACACCCCCATTTTTCTATTATTATGACACTTGCTGTAAAAAATGCAATAGTGCAAATGATTTTTCCGATTGCGCGGATTTTTATTCTATGCTATACTCGTTCTTAGCAGAGGGGGTACTTATGAAGAAAATCCTGATTGCCCTGTTTCTAGTGTTTCCCATAATCGCGACAGCGCAGGAATCCACCGATATCGACTACTCCAAACCCGAGAAAATTCTCGATTATCAGGTGATTATCACCGTACAGACCGACGCGTCCATCCTGATCGAAGAAAATATCAAGGTATTCGCGAATAATCTTTATATCAATCATGGTATCTATAGGGACATCCCCCTCCAGAAGCAAACATCATCGGGTTTTATGAAAATATACCCGCTCACCGTGCTCGAAGTCTGGAGGGATGGGGAAACCGAACCGTTCTCCATCGATGACAATATGGGGAAAAAACGTATCTATATCGGTGACGCGGAATTGATACTCACCCCGGGCGATTATCAGTACAAGATTTTATACCGCATCGACCGCGCCCTGAATTTCGGCACGAATTACACCGAGCTCTATTGGAACGCCATCGGGCAGGAATGGGCTTTCCCGATAGAGAAGTCCGCGGTCACGATTAAATTCCCCGAGGGAGTGGGGCAGGATATATTTTTTCAGGAGGCTTATACCGGGATATACGGGGAAACCAATACGGATGTGGTGTTCACGGAAAAGGACGGTATCCTGAAGTACACCCTGACCCGGATTCTTAATCCCGGAGCGGGTATTACCGTACTGATCCGTTGGAAAAACGGTATTATACCACACCCCTCGTCCGCCGAGGCGTTTCAGGCGTTTGTGACGGATAATAAGGGTATCTTTATCATGCTGGGGGGTATCCTTATCGTATTCTTTTATTATCTGGTTACATGGGTATTGGTAGGGCGCGACCCGAAGAAAGGTTCGATCATGACCTATTTCGATCCGCCGGAAAACCTTTCGCCCGCCGCCATGCGTTTTATCCGAAACATGAAATATGATGAAAAAATCCTCTCCGCCGCGTTAGTCAATATGGCAGTCAAGGGTCATATCTCGATCAAAGAGAAGGACGACTCCTATACCCTCACCCGCGTCACCGATACGTTAGCGGGGCTTTCCGACGAGGAGAAGCTGATTTCCAACGCGCTGTTTTCCGGCAGTAAAAATATAGACATAACGAGTACCCATCATGCTGAGTTCTCGGACGCTATCGATAAATGCAGAAAGTCCCTGAAATCGAGGTTCGAGATCACCTATTTTATCCTGAACCTGAAAATATTTATCCCTGGCCTGATATTCTGCGTCCTCGTTTTATTCGCGGGGATATTCGCCGATTCGTTGAACTTTATCGCGGGTTTCCTGACACTATGGCTCAGCCTGTGGTCGGTGGGAGTTTTTGCGATACTCAAGGCTATGGTAGGATTCTGGATATCGGCATTCACCGCTGTAAAAAAGAAAGCCTCCAAGTTCGCAGGCGCGATCGGATTTACGTTGTTCGGATCGGTCTTCGTTTTCGCCGAGGTCGCGGGGTTCTACATATTCTTCATGTTTTGTGCCGCTTCGATGTGGATTATCCCGTTAGCGGGGTTCGCGATCCTGCTGAACTACGTGTTTTACAGACTCCTTCGCGCCCCTACACTTGCCGGACGTGTGGTGATGGATAAGATCGAAGGATTTCGTATGTTTCTCGATGTCGCTGAAAAGCACCGGATGGAGGTGCTGAATCCCCCTGTGAAGGATATCACGACGTTCGAGAAATTCCTCCCGTATGCGCTCGCGTTCGGTATCGAGGAAAACTGGGCGGGGTATTTTAACGACATCCTCACTGCATCGCGGCAGGGGCAGGGAGGCTACTCTCCGTCATGGTATAGCGGCTCCACATTCAGCGCATCGAATATCGGGCAGTTCACCGGCTCGCTCAGTTCGGGGCTGTCGAGCGCGTTCAGTTCAGCGTCCGTATCGCCCAGTTCGGGCGGCAGCGGCGGAGGTGGCTTCTCCGGCGGCGGCGGCGGTGGAGGCGGCGGCGGGGGATGGTAGAAATTCCAATCCGTCAGCGGATATGCTGATTTCTAGTGATATTGTTTGTAAATTATGCTAATGGTGTACCGGTAGAAGGTTAATCCCTGTTCTCATAGAGGATATTCATCTGGATACCGGGGTTCTCGTCGAGGAATGACAGGAAGTCTTCCATCTTCATCATATACAGTTCGCATTTGACCGAGGCACGGTAGTCGCGTTCCGGCGCGCCGCCGTTCTCGAACGGCAGGTGATACCACATCAGGTCGCCGACCCCTACTTTTTTCGTCTGCTGTCCGTACTCGTATGCCACGAGCGAACCCTTTGCGACCAGATAAACATAATCCTTCTCCGCGTCGGTTTTGAACAGGAACTCATCCTTCTGCAGATTGACCGGCATGAGTATCCCCTCGAGATGGGTCACCTGCGATGAGGAAAGGTGCTTGAAGAACTTATTCGCGCGGATAACATTCCACGTCTTCCCGTTGCGGATGACCGCGACCTTCATAATATCCTCGGCGACCGGAGTGCCGCGTATCAGGCGGAGAAAATCGTCCTTCGCGATCGAGTACGCCTGAACATGGGTGGCGGCGATCACGTCCGCGGTACGAAGCCCGCCGAGTACGAGCGACGCCTCGCCGAAATACTCGAACGTCCCGTACACCTTATCCTCGACATCCTCGATACCGCCGATGGAGACATTCCCCGCGACGATGACATAGAACTTATCGCCGGGCGTATCCTTCTCGATAATCTTGTCGCCCTTCTCGAACTCCTCCTCGTTGACAACCAGCAGGAGGTCTTTTATTTTATCGCGCGGGAGGTCGGAGAATATATCGATACGGCAGAACACGTCCATAATCCGGTAAGCGTTCTCATATTGATGCTTTTTAATATCGGGATACACGGTCTCGCCGATACCGAACTTCGCGAGAGTCAGATGGGTATCCTTAGGAAAATCCTTTTCGGCGATATGGTACACGGTGATCTTTTTCCTGACATCGTCGGGCAGGGAATTCAGGTACGAAATCTGCGTATGCAGCGGCGGAACTCCCGCTTCGTGGTAGATTATATCCGCGTCCCACGGGTAATTCAGGAGGTGGTCGCGCCGCCCTTTCGACAGGATATTCATTTTGTAGAGCTCCTGTATCTTCTCGGGCGAATTGAGATGGTCGGAGCTATAGAGGAAAGTCTTATTCCGGTACGACACCTGAAACCCGATAGTCGGGATAGAGTGCAGCGAATAATTGAACCGGAAGAACGCCCCGTGTATATTAATCTCGCTATCGAGCTTGATAGGGATAAAGTCGAACATTTTAACCAGCGTGGACGCGGGCATACGTGTCAACGCGGAGTATTTGCGGATAAAGCCCTGCAAGATAGTCGGGGTTGTATAGACCTTGATACGGCCCTCTTCGAGGATTTTCTGGAACGTCCCCGAGTCGTGGTCGGCATGACAGTGAGTCAGTATCAGGCAATCGATCAGCTTGGGGTTGACGTTAGAATCGCGGAGCCACGCGGTGGAGTTCACCGGCGGGTCGATCATCACCCCGATGCGGTTGATCCAGAGGATGAATCCCGACGTGTTCTGCTCATGGTCGAACCCGTGCGACGGCCCGAGGCATGTGATACCGAACTCAGGGGGCTCGAACGGTTCGGAAAGGGTAGTCCCCAAGTCGAACTGTATCTGGAATTTCATCTCGGCGGGTACTTCGGCGATCAGTTCGCCCTTATCGTGCACATTGAACCCGAGGTCGGGACGCTGCACGATTTTCACGTCGCCGATAACGATCCCCGCTGGGTCGATGGGCAGAAATTCCACCATATTGGAAAGCTGGTTCTTACCCCGGAAGTAACTCATCTCGCTCTTCAGGTTGGGGATGATCGCTTCGGAACCCTTCTCGTACTCGTTGGCTATATCGAGCTTTTCCGGGCCGAAGTTGGCCTCGGTCAGCACTGTTTTCATGTTCTCTATATGGTTCGGATTGACATAGACTGTGGTTTTTTTCTGGCGGATATAGAAATTAAAATACAGCGGGAATTCCACTTCCGCCATACTGATACCCTGTTCGGGGTGAAAATGATTATGAGGCAGAATATAAATAGTAGGAATCCCCAAAGGAAGGAGTTTCGTATCCTTCAGGGTTTCCGGCGGCGCGCCGAATTGAATATATCCCGCGGAAGTGTTCACAAGGTATCCCCCGCGCGGTAGCGCGGTGATAACACCCGTCAGCTCGGTAAGACTCTTAATGCGTTTAATAGTTACCCCCAATACCTATTAATATTACCATCTAAACGGGAATATTTCAAAATAATAGGAAAGGTTTTATCGCCCCTTCTCTTTTCGGAGTTTTACCCACGGAATTTCAATATTTTCAGCAAATTCGGCGATTTTTCAGCATTTGATTGCGAATGTTATCGAATAATGTTAAGATTATCGTACCCAGCGAGGTAACCCATGGAAAAACCTAAGAAAGCGCCTGTTAAAAAACCGTCCGCTCAATCGAAAAAAAACTCCCATACAGAGGTGAAGGAACCTGCGAAAAAGAAGCCCGACAACCCCATCAGGAGTATCATAAAAAGCGCGCTCCTATTCCTCGCGGAGAGCGGGGGCTACCTCAAGAATAAGTCGGTCACTATCGGGCTTCCCCCTGAACTCGCGGGCTGGGCCGACACGTTACGCGCGATCGGGTTCGGCAGGCAGATCGACGAGATGATGGAATCGGTGAACCGCGCCGCGACCGGGGCGGTGGACGAGGCGATGGATACGATCATCGACGCGATGAGCGAAATATCAATCGAGGATATGGGGAAGCTCCTGTTCGGGCCGGAGGACGCCGGCGCGAAATATCTCGAGAGCAAGACGCGGAAGAAGCTGTCCAAACAATTCGCGCCCATCATAAAAAAGACGATGAACGAGATCGGCATTATGAAGCTCTTCGATAAGCTGGTCGCGGCCTATAACGCTATCCCGCTCATGCCCAATATCAAGTTCGACCTTCAGGCATACGCCAACGAGCGCGCGCTCGACGGAATCTATGTCATGATCGCGGAGGAGGAACGCAAAATCCGCCGCGATCCGTTCGCATTGATGAGCAAGCTGATGGGCGGCAAAAGCTAAGCCCCGCAAAATTGCGCATCTCTCAGTAAAATGATATGATATGATACATTCACAGGAGGTTCCGATGAAAAAGTATAGTATGATCATGGTATTATTTATCCTGGCATCGTGCCAGCAGGCGGGAAATCTGACGTCGCTCGTGAAGCCCGCGGACAAGCCCGCGCAGCTCGACGAGAAGACGATTATCGCCGGGCTCAAGGAAGCGCTGCAGGTCGGTATCAAGAACGCGGTCGCGTTCGCGTCCAAATCCGACGGCTACCTGAAGAACGCGAAGATCACGATCCCCCTGCCCGCGCAGCTCAAGGACTGGGCGGATAAGCTCCGTTCGATAGGCCTCGGCTCGCAGGTCGACGAGTTTATCACATCGATGAACCGCGCCGCCGAGAAGGCGTCCGCCAAGGCGGTGGATATATTCCTCGAAGCGATCTCCAAGATGACGGTCGAGGACGCGAACAATATCCTCAAGGGCGCGGATAACGCGGCGACCAAGTTCTTCGAGAAGGTCACCCGCAAGGCGCTCTACGGCGTGTTCGCCCCGGTCATCAAGCAGGCGATGGACGATGTGGGTATCACCAAGCTCTACAAAACGCTGATCGACAAGTACAACTCCATCCCGCTCGTGCAGAAGGTCAGTTTCGACCTGCCGGACTATGTGAACAATAAGGCGCTCGACGGGCTATTCTTTATGCTCGCGCAGGAAGAGGCGAAGATACGGAAAGACCCCGCCGCGCGTGTGACCGACCTGCTGAAGCAGGTATTCGGTGTGAAATAGATACTGATAAAGGTAACCTATCGTCCGCGGGGCATATCCCCGCGGATTTTTTTATGCGCGGGAGGGGGGGACGACATCATTACTTTATTAATTAGTTTGACAATAAGAACCGAAAATATTATACTTACTAAAAGGAGATACTAATGGATAAAAAGGGGAATTTACATATGTCTGAACTTAAGCAATACTTCGCAGGTATTGAGAAAATTCGGTTTTTCCCTTTTTTTGAAAAAAAGGAGTATCCAGATATTCTTGTTGGTTTTATTGATGATAAAAAGAATTTACAAAACGATTGGTATTATGTAATAAAGGACGTTAATCAGGTTTTCAAGAAAATAGAAAATGAGGAAGAAATATTCTATGGAAAAGAAATCAGAAAAAAGCGAAAAAAGCAAAGCGACTTTGCAGAGTTCTGATCCTGTAAAAGATGCTATACCAATAGAACAAATTAGTAATTTAATTCAAAAAACTCTTCAAGCAACTATAAAGACTACTTTACAAGCATCAATTAAGCAAACCATTCATTCAGGACCACTACCAACACCCCGTGATTTAGCTGCATATAAAAAGGTTCTTCCTAACTTAGCCGAAAAAATAGTTACAATGGCAGAAAAAGAACAAGATTTTCGACATTCAAGAATAGACAAAGATAATGATGCCGAAATTAAAAACAATAAAGCCGGATTAATTGGTACTATTATTATAACAACATCAGGTTTAATACTAGGTTTTATTTTAGCTATTTTAGGTCATACTGGAGAAGCAATAGCAGCAATTGGTTTTGGAAGTTCCCCAGGAATTGCATCAATTGTTTCTGAAATACTAAAAAAAAGAAAAGATAATTAATGACGTTTTTACAATAATCCCTCATTGCATCAAGTAAAATTAAAACACCTTTAAAGAAAATATCTTCAACGTTTTGAGTATTATTATATTTTTAAAACTATTCTAAAATATCTTTCTCTGTTTTCCCTCCTTTATATCAAATGTTTTGGCGACCTTTGATTTTTTTGCTATTTGTCTCCCATCAGGTCTCATATATCTTCAACTGAGGGTAAATAAATAATGTCGTTCACTTACCCCCCAGATTGCTTCCCCCGCATCTCGGCTACGCCTCCCGCATACGCGGAAGACAGGCTCGATGACCGTACCGCCAGCCGTTCTCTTACCCAGCCCTCATCACGGGCTATATCTGCCTATTTGTACAAAATTTAAAATCGGGGTTAGCCGTACGCAGTTTCT